>JAQWNM010000006.1 GCA_029268615.1 SAR86 cluster bacterium
GTCTCCACTTATAAGATCACCGACACTTATTATGAATTCAGGCCTCAATAATGCCAATTGTGATGCTGCTATCTCAAATATCTTATCTCTTTCTCCTCCATTAAGATCAGAAAAAACAGCAAAGGAAAACTTATCATTACTGTCATCAAAGGTAGACTTATTCCAAGGTTTTGGCCCTTCATGAACATTAGCCTTAAAAACTTCTGGTTCCGTATCACAATTTGATAACAGAAATAAAGTTAATAGCAAAAGAATTTTTTTCATTTATTGTTTTGAAGTCATCTGTAATACTAGAAATTTAAATAAATGTAAAAGTCTAAATCTAATGTACATAATCTTCAAAATTATTATTACAGTATTTATTGTAGTTGCTATTTCTGAAATTACTAAACGCTCAACGGCTCTAGCTAGCTTACTAGCCTCAGTGCCATTGGTTTCAATTTTAGCCATCTCTTGGATCTACTTTGAAACAAAAGATATCGGAAATATAATAAACTTATCTAAAAATATTTTGATACTAATTCCCCCTTCATTGATTTTCTTTATTATTCTTCCTATGGTTCTATATATAAAAATAGACTTTATTTATTCATTACTCATTTCAATTTCTATGACAATAATTTTTTATGGTATTTATATTTATTTACTAAAAACTGCCGGAATAAATATTATCTGAATTAATAATAAAAGATCATCCAGAAGCTGTATAACCTCCATCAACAACCACTTCAGAACCTGTCATATAGGAGCTATCAGTTGAAGCAAGGAATAAAGCAACTTTAGCCACCTCTTCTGGAATGCCTAATCTCTGCATAGGGTGAGCTTTTTCTAGTTGAGATCTGATCTCATCTTTAGTTCCTCCCGTTTGCTCCACTGAATTATTAATAATATCTTTAACCATATTAGTGTTGATACCACCCGGATGAATGCTATTCACTCTAATATTAATAGAAGGATCAGAAAACTCCATTGCATTAGATTTTGTTAATAATCTTACTGCTCCTTTAGATGCATTATAAGAACTAAGGTTTGGCGTTCCAACCATACCAGCTACTGACGACATGTTTATAATAGATCCTGAAATGGGGTTATTAGCAGATCTCTTCATAATCTCCTGACTAGCTATTTTGGTTCCTAAAAAAACACTATCAAGATTGACAGCCAAAGCTTTCCTCCATTCTTGCAGAGTAGTATCTTTTAGAGGTTTTTGTATAATTATTCCAGCATTATTAACAAGAATATCTAAACCTCCATATAAATTAGAAGTGTGATTGATCGCATCTATCCAATCTTGTTCGCTGGTTACATCATGCTTGATAAAATGTGTCTCAATATTTTCACTATTTATTCTCTTAGATGCCTCTTGACCTCTTTTTCTAGCAAGTCGGAGAGAACAACTTTTGCACCCGCATTTGCAAACTTTTTTGCTATTTCAAAACCAATCCCTCCAACAGCTCCTGTTACAAGAGCAATTCTGTCCTTTAGTTCTGTCATATTTAATCTCCTAACACCTTAATTAGAATTAAGAACGTATGAGTCTGCCAGGCCTTGCACCCGTATCACTATCATTTTCTCTAGTTTTGACTCCAGCTACAAATGTATTTAAGTATCCTTCAGCAGATTGCAAGATTCTATTCCCTCCTGCGGGCAAATCATGTGCTACCTGTAATTTACCTAGTTTTAATCTTTTTAAGTCAAAAAGATTAATATCAGCTCTTTTACCTACTTCTAGACTACCTCTATCTTTCAAACCAAAAAGGTTAGCGTTAGTTAATGTTTGTTTTTGAACTATCAGTTCAATAGGGAGTTTAGGTCCTCTTTTTCTATCTCTAACCCAGTGTATTAGTTGATAAGTAGGATTCACTGCATCAAATATTAAGTTTACATGAGCCCCTGCATCACTTAATCCTATTGTAGTATCAGGATGCAATATCATTTCATGCATGACATCAAAATTACCATCGATAAAATTAGCTCCTAATAATATAGCAAAACGATTACCTTCATCTTCCAGCAAAAAGTCATACATAAAATCATCCATATCTTTCCCCAGAGATGCTGCCAAAGTACCAAGGTTTTTGGAAGCTTCTGGTTCGTAGTCAATGGGATAATCAATTGGAAACATTGCAGGCGCTGCCATCCCCAAGAGTCCATTTATGCTTGCCATAGTGCCAGGTAATTCAGGATCAATATCCTTATCAGTTAGAATAGCTTTTTTGATTTCAGGTTTTTTCATTTCTAAGAACATCTCTTCAAATGGCAATTTGGTTAATCTTAAAAATGTCTCCCTTCTTTGAAACATATGATAAGACTTCAGGCTTGTAACAAAACCTATTGGACGTGTGGTAATTTGGGGTGTTACTTCCAAGCCTGAAGCTTTCGCTTGCTCTACAATTTCCATACAATTTCGCCATTGATCTGGACGAACATTATTTTGAGCTAGGGTAAATGTAACTGCACTCTGACTTTCTGCTGCAATTTTAGTAAATAGCTCTACTTCTTCTTCAGTTGTATATTTCTCCTCAACTAAATCTCCAACAACGCCTGCTGGAACAGCTTGGAAGATACCCTTTCCGGCAGATTTTATTGCTCTAGCTATTGATAATAACTCCTCTGATTCTGCATAAGTACCTGGAATAGGATCACCTTGAACAGATCTATGTCCTGCTGTTCGAGATGTTGAAAAACCTAATGCACCTGCACTAATAGCTTCTTTCACAATATCACTCATTGAATCTAGGTCATCAGATGTAGCATCTTCATGCACGAGGGCTCTTTCACCCATCACATAATTTCTTACTGCGCTATGAGGTACCTGAGTTCCTATATCCATACTAAATTCACGTTTACTCAAATAATCTAAGTATTCAGGAAAAGTTTCCCATTGCCCCCATTCTATTCCTTCATATAAAGCTGTTCCTGGTATATCCTCCACTCCCTCCATTAGATCTATCATTCTTTGTTCTCCACCTGGATGGACTGGTGCAAAACCTACTCCACAATTTCCCATAACTACACTTGTTACACCATGACTAAAAGAAGGGTCTAAAGTATCATCCCAACTAACTTGACCATCAAAATGTGTATGCACATCTACCCAGCCAGGTGATGCAAAAGCTCCTTGCGCATCAATTACTTCTGAAGCTTCTCCATCTATCTCTCCTATTCCTGCAATAACACCATCCTTAATAGCTATATTTCCTGTAAACGGTTCAATACCTGTTCCATCCACAATGGAAGCATTCTTTATTAAATAATCAAACATCCTTTCCTCTCCATATATTTAAAATTTCTATTTACTCAATTCAACTCAGTACCTTCAACAGTAATGCGGTGCATTAATCTCTTTTGTCCATGATAATCATTTAAAGCATAATGCCAAGTGCATCGATTATCCCAAAAAGCTAAAGATCCTGTTTTCCATTTAAACCTGGTAATATTTCTATTCTTAGTGGCGTGTTCATATAATAAATCTAAAATGGGTTTGGATTTCTCTACAGTCCAGCCTTCAAAATGAAGTGTAAAGGTTCTATTTACATACAATGCTTTTCGTTTACTCTCAGGATGCGTGATAATAACTGGATGTATTGCCTCTTGAGTAGCTAGATCCGGATTCTTTAATCGATCTCCTGAGGCTTGAACATAATTAGATTGATTGCCAAATACATGACTACTTGAATGCACAGCATTTAAATCTTCTAGTTTAACTTTCATATCTTCAGGTAAATTATCATAAGCTTTATACATACAGGCAAATAAAGTATCACCACCATTCTCTGGTATCTCCTTAGCTAATAATATTGAACCCATGGCAGGAACTTGATCATATGAATGATCAGTATGCCATTCTCCTCCAATATTTCCTTTTTGATCTCCTTCTTTCTTAACCTCAGCTATCTGTTCATACCCTTTCACTTTTGCAAAAAATCTATTTATATTTATGTCACCCCACCTAGAAGCAAATTTTAGGTGCTGCTCAGGTGTAAGATTTTGATTTCGAAAAAAAATTAGTCCATGGTCTATAAAAGCTTTTTGAATAGATAAAAATGTAGAGTCCGATAGATCTTTAGATAAATCTACATCTTGGATCTCCACTCCTACATCCCCATCTACAGGTACTAAATTAATAGAACTCATCTACTGATTGTACTTAATTGTATTTATTAAGAAAGATATCTTAGTTTAATAAAAAATTGTAACTTTATAGTGAATTAACTTTATTGTTGATTTAGTATCTATGCTAAATTTTAAAAAAATATATGAGCGCTAAAAAAAATAATGAATTTAGCTTCAATGCTAATCAACTCAAAAAGAAATATAAAGCAGAAAGAGATAAAAGAATTAGATCAGATGGAAATGAACAATATCAAGAGATAAAGGGTGATTTAGCATATTTTCAGGATGATCCATATATAGAACCTGGATATGAAAGAGAGCCTTTAGAGGATGAAGTAGAAGTAGTTATTATTGGTGGTGGCTTTGGAGGTTTATTAGCGGCCGCAAGACTCCGAGAAGCAGGAATTAATGATCTTAGGATGATTGAACGTGGTGGTGACTTTGGAGGAACTTGGTACTGGAATAGGTACCCAGGAGCAATGTGTGATGTCGAATCATATATTTATCTACCTCTTTTAGAAGAGTTAAAATATATTCCGAAAGAGAAATACACTCATGCTCCAGAAATCCTGTCTCATAGTAAGAATATCGCTAATAAATTTGATTTGTATTCAAATGCTTGCCTCCAAACTGAAGTGACAGAGCTCAAATGGGATGAAGGAATATCTAGATGGATAATATTCACAAACCGTGGAGATAAAATGAAAGCTAAATTTATCTGCATGTCCAACGGACCATTAAATAAACCAAAACTACCTGGTATCAAGGGAATCAAATTATTTAAAGGTCATTCTTTCCACACAAGTCGTTGGGACTATCAATATACAGGAGGGAGTTCAGAAGGAAATTTAACAGGCCTAAAAGGAAAAAAAATAGCTGTTATTGGAACTGGAGCAACAGCAGTTCAAGCAGTACCTCACATAGGCGAAATGGCTGAAGAGTTATTTATTTTCCAACGAACACCTTCCTCAATAGATGAAAGAAATAATTCTCCAACTGATAAAAAATGGTCCGATAGTCTTAATCCGGGATGGCAAAAAGAAAGGATGGACAATTTTAATACACTAGTTTCTGGAGGTTTCCAAGATGAAGATCTAGTAAATGATGGTTGGACAGATATTATCAGAAATTTAGCTATGGCATTTTTACATAATACTGATGGAGAAATGAGCCATGAAAAACTCATTGAAATGATGGAAAACGCAGATTATCAAAAAATGGAACAGATCAGGTCTAGGGCGCAGGAACTTGTGAATGATAAGGACACAGCTGAATCCTTAAAGCCCTACTATAGGCAGTTCTGTAAAAGACCATGCTTTCATGATGATTATCTTCAAACCTTTAATAAACCAAATGTCCATCTTATTGACACCGAAGGAAGGGGAGTAGAAGAAATTACAGAGAATGGTCTGGTCTTTGATAATAAAGAATATAAAGTTGATTGTATAATTTATGCTACTGGGTTTGAAGTTGGTACTTCTTATACCAGAAGATCAGGATATGATGTTATTGGTAAAAATAATATTTCTCTTAATAAAAAATGGGAGAATGGTATTAGAACTATGCATGGAATGCATGTAGAAGGTTTTCCGAATTGTTTAATTATGGGACAACAACAATCTGCTTTTACAGTTAATTACCCTCACCTTCTTGATGAACAAAGTAAAAATATTTCTTACATAATTAAACATTCTTTTGAAAATAAAATTAAGACATTAGAAGTGTCAGAAGAAGCTGAAGAAGCATGGGTTCAAACTATTATAGAGAGTGCACAGATTGCTATAGGTTTTTTAGAAAGTTGCACACCTGGTTATTATAATAATGAAGGAAATCCAACTGAAAGAAGTGCTCAAAATGGATCATATGGTGGAGGATCAATAGCCTTTTTTGCTTTAATGGAAAAATGGCGTGAAGAAGGTGATCTAAAGGGATTAATCCTAAATAAATAACTTAATAAAACTTTATATTGGCTAAATCAATTTCGGCCTGAAAATCTTTACCAAAAGCTACAACTCCTAAAGATTTGATTTTTGAAGAACGGACTTTACCTGGTAATCTCCAACTACTTTTCTTAAAAGAAGAAAAAGGTAAGGTTACTTCTTTCCAATCAGAACTTACTTCAAAAGACGAAGCGTAATAATCCCAAGGGAATATTGTTGCTCCAGTTCTAATATGAATAAAATATTTATTATTATTCCCCCTAACTTTAATTTTAATTCCATCAAAATTAGTGCCTTTCAACTTAGTTTGTGTTCTAAATTGTATAAATCCTCCATTATTCTTTGTGCTAACTTCACCTTGAAGTCTATAAAACCTAGTATCTTTTTCATTTAATTCTAAGAGATTGCCAGTTGAGACTCCTCCCATGACATTATCAGTGAACATGTTCCATTCTACTTTTTGATCACTTAAATTATCCAAAGTAGTACTTGAAGTATTAAATGCTAGGATCATAGTTACAAGTAAGGATATTTTCTTCATGTTATTTAGTTCCTATTAGTCTAACTTGTCTTTCTTATTTAGATTCTCTTTACTAATATCTCTTAAATCTTTTAATAGCTGCTTATTCTTGAAATGATTCCTTTCTTCTTCTTCTGTTAAGTAATTCCAACCTTATATTTTTTTGTTTTCATAACTAAATCCAGTTAAGAGATATTTCTATCTTTACCTTCCCAGTATGGAGCCCTGAGCTCTCTTCTAAGAATCTTGCCTGACGGATTACGAGGTAATTCACTTATAAACTTAATAGACTTTGGACATTTAAAACCTGCTATTTGGGTTCTAACGTATGAAATTATATCATGCTCTTGAAGCCTAGAATCTTGACCTAGAACCACAAAACCTTTTACTACCTCTCCCCATTTATCATCAGGAATACCTACAACTGCAGCATCAATAATTTCAGGATGACTCATCAAAGCATTATCAACCTCTGCAGGATATATATTCTCAGCTCCGGAAACAATCATATCTTTTACTCTGTCATGAATGAATAAGAAGCCTTCTTCATCATAGAAACCTGCATCACCAGAAACAAACCAATCTTCTTTAAATGCTTCGATCGTAGCCTTAGGTTTATTCCAATAGCCCTTCATATTAGTAGATGATTTAATAAGTATCTCACCTACTTCACCAACGGATAACTCATCTCCTGTTTTATTAATTATCTTAATTTCAACTCCAGGACCAGGTTTTCCACATGATCTAAGTTTATTTCTACTTGGATGATGATCTTTTGGATCAAGAATTGTGACTGTTCCATTTGTTTCAGTAAGTCCATAAACTTGCCAGAAATCACAATCCATTATTTCTATAGCTTTATTTAAAGTTGCTTCTGCTATCGGGGAAGCTCCATATATCACTGTTTTTAAAGAAGAGAAATCTATTTGATCTACTTTAGGATGCTGTATAAGAAAAAGTATTACAGCTGGAACAAACAAAGTATTCACTATCTTTTCTTTTTCAATTAAGTCCAAGACTATCCCTGGATCTAAATCTGCAACTATAATATTCTTGCAACCGGAAACTATTCCTCCTATGCCCATATTAGTGCCTGCAACATGAAAAATAGGCATACAAACCATGTTTGGAGTGCCTTCATCAAAATATTGATAATATGTTTCCTGAGACATTTCTGCACTTGCTGTGAAATTTATATTGGATAGTTGAACGCCTTTAGGATGACCTGTGGTACCAGAGGTGTAAAGCTGAATAACGTCATCTTCTTTAAAAACAGGAATCAGTGGATCTATATCTGATTGCAAATCTCTCCAACTCGAATAATCCAGCCATTCATCATGAGCTCCTTCCATTGAAATAATTTTCTTGATGTGAGGTATCTCATCTTTTATTTGGTTAATTAATCCATAAAATTCAGGACCTACAAATATCATCTGACTTTTGGAATCGTTAAGTATGTATGCAACTTCTGGAGCTGCCAACCTCCAATTAATTCCTACAGCAACAGTATTTGATTTCAAGGTTCCGTATAAAAATTCAAAATAAAGATCAGAATTTTTGGCTAAAAATGCTACCCTAGAATTAGGTTCACAGCCTTCTTCAATTAATCCTTGGGCAACTTTATTAGCAAATACATCAAACTGCTTATATGTAGTTTCTCTTTCTTGAAATTTATGAACAATTGAATCAGGAGTTGTTGCAACTCGCCATCGAAAAACATCCACTAAAGGTTTTTGTATAGGTATATTCATAAATATAACTTAATTTAATAGATATGAATTAATATGTCTAAAACTCTTGTAAATAAATCTTATTATGAATAAAGAATTTATAAACCTTATAGGTAATACTAATTTAATTAGATTGAATATAGCATCAGAAGAGACTGGCTGTGAAATATTAGGGAAAGCTGAATTTCAAAATCCAGGTGGCTCAGTAAAAGATAGAGCTGCCTGGTATATGATTAAGGAAGCAATAGAAGAAGGTAAACTTCTACCTGGTGGAACAATTGTAGAAGGAACGGCGGGTAATACTGGAATAGGCATAGCTCTAACTGCCAATTCTTTGGGTTATAAATCAACCATTGTAGTTCCTGAAACTCAAAGTAAAGAGAAATTACAACTCATAGCTGCATGTGGAGCAGATTTAATTACTGTTCCAGCCGTTCCTTTTAAAGATGATAATAATTATATTAAATATTCTGGAAGATTAGCCGCAGAGCTTAATAATAAGAATAGTAAAGGAGCTATATGGGCTAATCAATTTGATAATAAGGCGAACAGAAAGGCGCATTACGAAACCACTGGACCTGAAATTTGGACACAAACTAAAGGCTCTATAGATGCTTTTGTTTCTGCAGTTGGAACGGGTGGCACAATCTCTGGTGTAAGTAGGTTTTTAAAAGAACAAAATCCTAACATAAAAATCTGTTTAGCTGACCCTCCAGGAGCTGCCTTATTTAACTATTATGTGAATGGAGAATTGAAAGCCGAAGGATCTAGCATCACTGAAGGCATTGGCCAAGGAAGGATAACGAATAATCTAGAAGGCACTGAAATTGATAAAGCATATCTAATCCCTGACCAAGAAACTATCGACACTATGTTTAGTTTAACTAAAGAAGAAGGTCTATTTTTAGGAAGTAGTTCTGGAATAAATGTTGCTGCAGCTATCAGATTAGGTAAAGAACTTGGACCAGGTCACTGCATAGTAACAATCCTATGTGATTCTGGAACAAGGTATCTATCTAAACTATATAATCTTGAATTTCTTAATTCTAAGCAATTAGTGGCTCCAAAATGGCTCAGCTCATGATGTATTTCAAAACCTCTTACTTTGGCAAGTACCAAATTGGAGAAGACCAAGCTCTTTCATTTATTTCTTGATCTGCTTCAACCGCTAAAGTTTCACAAATATTTAATTCTGTACAATCAAATTTAGACCACCTAGGAGATGACAACTCTAAAACTCTTGCATACCAAAAGGCGGGAGATGTTTTATTAAACTCTTTGTCAACCCAAGTTAAACAAAGCTGATCCTGCTTGAAATTTTCTTCAGTTATCATTATTACTTTCTCAATAATTTTATGATCAATTAGTACTCCTTTAATTATTTCTACCTTAACTAATGGTAATTTATCTTTGTAAGCTTTAACGAAAATAGTAGGATTTGATTTAACTTTAGAAATTGTTCCTCCCATATTTGTTAATTTATTATTTTTGAAATTACAACTTTTGTCATTTTTTTCATCAGAAAGAGCAATCTTTAAACCTATCCTAGGTCCACTTGTTGAATAGGTTTCTCTTCTTTTTAAAGCAGAAAATATACTTGATCTTGTATTTTCTTCTGCCCAAACACCTACAAGCCCGCCTGGGTTAAAAGCAAGTTGGGCACTAGAAAGACGTCTTTCTATATTATCTCCCCAACTCCCTACATTTCCTTTCCAGCCGTTTTCTGCAACCCTGCCTCCTGTGCCTGAGTGACTATCCGTAGAGCCAATAAAGCCTAACTGAAGAGAGTTTAATGAGGTTTTCTTGTAAGAAATTAAACCTTTACCTAAAAGGCTTCGAGCATACCCAGATCGAATACGTAACCATTGCCTTTCTCTTTGTGGAAGATCTTTTAGAAGGACTCCTGAGGCAAATCCATTATCCGAGAACTCTCTAGTAAAGGCATTTTCAAAATTACAATCTGAATCTAATTGATCCCAATGCTCCGGCAAACACTCACTTCCTCCCTTGCTCTGAAACATCTCTACCAATCTTTCATATTTAACTCTTCTCAAAAGTTTAAGCTCAGAAATATTCTCAACCTCAAATCCTCCGCCTTCTGACCAATTTATATTATGGGGTATAGACAAAACATCACAGCCTTCTTTTAATTTGCACTGATCTTCTAAAGCCTCAAAGAGTAGATCAACGCTTGGATAACGAATATAGTCCAAAGCTTCTTTACTAACTTCATTAGAGGCATAAATAATATTCCTATGCCAATGATGACTATTTGGAGTTGCTGACCATTCATTACCTATGAATGCAGTAAAATTACATTGATCATTAGCTTCATTAGCAAAATCTTGAACTCTCTTCCATTGCAAGGTTGCTGCTTCTTCACATTTCTCTGGATTATCAATACATAAAGTAGAACGTATTGGTTTATCTTCTGATATTAGTGGTAGAAAAAATCTCTGAAAAACATCTAGTGAGGTTGTAGAAGAATTACTACCAACCCTTAATTCATTACAATAAGGAAAATCTGAATACAATGGGTCAGAACATAAATACATCACATCAAATGTTTCAGCATGATCAGTAACTGCCATAAAGTCTAATGGCCTCTTTAATTTAACTAGTGTCTTATTATCTGCTAATAGTTGCCCTTTCCCTCTAGCAAAGTCAAAAGCCTCTCCAGGATTATTTCTTGTACCAAACGCATAAGCATCCATAGAGTATCCACTATGAACATGTAAATCTCCCCAAAAAACTTTTTTATCGTCATTACTACCAGGACATTTATATTTAGAAAGATTTTCTCCATAAATTGAGAAAAAGAAAGAAAGAAAGAAAGAGTGGACTAATAAAATATTTTTTAACATAAGTAATCCTAATTAAGTAAATTTTTTCTTTTCATCCAATCTTTGCAAAGTGTTGCTGACTCTTGAGACTTTTCTGATTGACCAAAGTAATAGTGATTTGCTCCTTGTATCCAATGAAGTTCTTTATTTTCATGGCCAACTGAATCAAACAATTTATTAGTATGTGAAGGAGTAATGCCATCATCAGCAGTATTTCCTATTACTAGAGTGGGAACACTAATTCTTTTTGCACACTCTATACCGTCACCATTTGCATCATCAAAACTCCACTGTGATAACCAGCTTCTTAAAGAACAATATCTGGCCAAGCCTATAGGGCTATTATTAACAACCGCAGGCTCACCTAAAAAACACCAATTAGGTTTACGTTCATTTTTATCTATGGAAGGATCTAACCATCTAGGATCAGCCATAGTTCTGTGAACTACAAAAGCATGCTCTCTTGTTAGATCTCCAGCTATCTTATAACCTTCTAATTTATTTTTTACCCAAGAGGTAATCCTTCTATTCCTTGCAATTTGTGCTTCCGAATACTTCCTTAAAAAATCAGATGAATAAGGAGGTTGATTTGCATTCTTTGGATTATAAATATCTAATTCAGCGTCCCTATTTTCTGGATCATTTTCATCCAAAACAGACCCATCTAACCATTCTGTAAATGTTCTATGCCTAGAAAGATGAGCTGCAATTAGCATAACACCATCAGCAGGAATTAAATCTTCTTGAGTTAAGTTAGGGGGATCTCCGGCAGGAGTAGCTATTAGTGAAGGATTTTCTGCTTCCGACTGATAAAGGAGTGACAAAGATCCTCCTCCACTCCAACCACCAAGGATAACTTTTTCATATCCATTTCTTTCTTTTAGAAATTTAATACAATTTCCTAGGTCTACAACAACTTTTTCCATGATTAAAGCCGAATCAGTACCACGATAGCGACTATCACACCAAACCGTATGAACACCTTGCTTGGCCAAAGAATTTATCATTGGCAAATAACTACCTCCACCAGTTGGATGCATAAAAACTGCTACAGATTTCGCATCAACTCCCTCAGGTCTCAACAAGTGAGCTTTTAAAGAAATATTTCCTATTTCCCCTGCATAAGTATCTTTATAAGCTGACTTTTCTTGAAATGAGAAAATTAATGGGACTCTAGTATATTTAAACAATGCATTTTCTTTATTTATAATCTATTTTTTACTTCTTGCGTCTAAAGCTTCTTCACTAAACAAATTTAACTTTATTCCCCTTGTTCTCTTTGTCCAAAGAGATAACTCGTTGTGTGCCTTCTTGGAATCTTCTTCCATTATTTGATCATGGTCATCGGCTCTGCATGTAAATTCTAGCTGAATACCATTAGGATCAAAGATATAAAGAGACCTTACAAAATCATGATCAATTTCAAAAGAAGACCAGCTAATATTATCCAAATTGTTTTTGATTTTTTTTAAATCTTCTAAATTTTCTACTTGTACAGCTACGTGAGAATCAAACCCATTCATATCCTTAAAGAAATCAGGTGGTACATTATGAGGGTCATCGAAAAAAGCAATATAATTGCCATCTTTCATTTCAAAAAATATATGCATATATTCTAATTTTTTTGAGGTACCCGAAACATGATCAAAAGCCATAGCAGCAGCTAGTTTTAATCCCAAAATATCTTCGTAGAACCAACGAGTTTGCTCAGCATCCCTACACCTATAAGCTACATGATGAACACTGTTAATAGGTACATAAGAAGAGTTCTTTTTTATTGTCATATTCGCTCCAAATCTTAGATTATCTTAATACAAATTAAACTGAAAAAATAAAAAAAATTTACAATACATCTCTCAATATTTAAGTTATGTATTATTTAATGCAGAATAAATGAGAGTTCTAAGCTCTCTTCTCAATTGATAAGTACTTGAAGGGATTAATTGGGTCATAAAAATTAATACTATATCTTCAACTGGATTAACCCAAAAAACAGTGCTCGCCATACCTCCCCAGCCAAATTCTCCTGGATCACTTAAGACTTGAGACTTAACAGGATCAAGCATTACAGAAAAACCCAACCCAAAACCGATACCTTTGTAAGGCGTTTCACTAAAACTAGAACCGCTAGTTAAATCTGTAAGATCTTTACCATCTGGGAGATGATTAGAAGTCATCATCTCTAAGGTCTTTCTTCCTATAATTCTTTTTGCATCTAGCTCACCATGATTAAGAAGCATGGAACTAAATTTATAGTAATCAGATATAGTGGAAATTAAACCCCCTCCTCCTGAGAGAAACTGTCTTTCTTTAGTTATATCCCTAGGAGTACCTTCTTTTATCAGACTTGGCTGGTTATTAGGAACATATTGATAACAAGCAGCCATCCTATGGACTTTTTCTTCAGGACAATGAAAGCCCGTATCAATCATTTCCAAAGGCTCAAGAATATTTTTCTTTAAATATTCATCAAATTTTAGACCTGAAAAATATTCTACTAAATAACCTATAACATCTGTTGAAACAGAATAATTCCATTTATCACCTGGAGAAAACTCTAGTGGCAACTCAGAAAGAGTATTAACCATATCTTCAAGAGAACCTGTGTTTTGTAATTTAGTTTTACGATATGCTCCATCAACATTCGTTCTGTACATGAAATCATAGGTAAGTCCTGACATATGGGTTAACAGATCTCGGATAGTCATATGTCTTTCTGGTCTGCTTGTAATAAAATCAGGATAAACTCCAGCTTCATATACTCTCAAGCCTTTCCAAGAAGGAATGTACCAATGAACCGGATCATCTAACCTAAACAAACTCTTTTCATATAATTGCATTAAAGCTACGCTAGTCAATGGCTTAGTCATTGAATAAATGCGAAAAATAGTATCTTCTGCCATAGGCGTAGAATTCTCTCTATCCATTAAACCAAGAGCATCTAGATATGCTATTTTACCCTTTCTTGCTACAAGAGTTAGAGAACCAATCAATTTACCAGGGTTAATATATTCAGCATCTAGGTGAGTACGAATATTAGATAAAACGGAGCTATCTAATCCTACAGACTCAGGCTTGACAGTTTTAAGAGAAAATGAAGTTTTATTTTTAATCATAAGTGGATGACCATAAGACTTGATTGGGAAAAGTATGTCAAGAAACGAGTATTTTATAATCTCCTAAAAAAGGCTATTATTAGTCTTAAATTTAACTTTAGAGGATTCTTATGCATGACATAGTAATAAGGAATGGGACAATTGTAGATGGTTCAGGAGAAAAAGCATTCGTCGGTAATATAGCTATAGATGATGATAGAATTACAGCAATTGGAAAAGTAGATTCAAAAGGAAAAAAAGAAATAGATGCATCTGGAAAAGTTGTAACACCTGGATGGGTAGATATTCATACACATTATGATGGACAAGTATGCTGGGATCCTTATTTAACTCCTTCAAGCTGGCATGGAGTTACTACTGTAGTAATGGGTAATTGTGGAGTAGGTTTTGCTCCTGTTAAACCAGGCTCAGAAGAATATCTGATTCAATTGATGGAAGGTGTTGAAGATATTCCAGGTACCGCTCTTCACGAAGGCATTGACTGGAATTGGGAGACCTTTCCTGAATTCCTTGATGCTGTAGAAAAAAAAGAACTAGTTATGGATGTTGGTGCAATGATTGGGCATGGTCCAATTAGAGGATATGTAATGGGTTATGAGAGATGCCAGGGGAAAGATGATGCTACTCCCCAAGAAATAGCTGAAATGTCAAAAATAACCACAGAGGCAATTAACGCTGGCGCTCTAGGGTTTAGCACATCAAGGACTTATTTACATAGAGATAAACAAGGTGAATTAGTGCCTGGTACAGAAGCTGGACAGGATGAAATGAGATCATTATCAATGGCCATTTCCGACGCTGGTGAAGGTACTCTTGAAATAGTATCTGATTGGATGGATCAGGATATCGAAATGGATTGGATTAAAGATTTTGTTGAAAATACTGACCGCACTCTTACTTACGCTCAAACAAGCGGCGATCCATTCGTAACTTGGAGATACTGCGAAGAGAACTTTTCAAATGGTGGTAAAAATATAAGGCCTCAATTTGCTGGCAGACCTACAGGCATGTTATTTGGATTAGAATCTTCTTTACATCCATTTGTAGCTCATCCAAGTTTTAGAAAAATTTCTAAGCTTCCTCTAGAAGAAAAGGTTTCAATAATGAAAGATCCTGAATTTAAAAAACAATTATTAAGTGAATCACATACTTTTGGAGATTCTAGATACCTTGGAATGATTACTAAACTGATCAGTACTTTTGAAGAACAATTTCCAATGGATGAAATCCCTAATTATGAACCTCCTAAAGAAGAAAGTATTGCTGGTATAGCTAAAGCTGAAGACAGAGATGTTTTTGATGTAGTTTATGACGAAATGCTAAGAAATGAAGGTAAAAGCTTTATATATGCTTGTTTTGCGCCTTACCCAGGACATACTCTAGATTTCTATAAGAATATTATTGAATTTAAGAGTTCAGTTGCTGGATTAAGCGACGGAGGGGCCCACTGCGGTTTAATTTGCGATGCTAGTATGCCTACTTGGAATATTACTCATTGGACGCGTGATAGAAGTAGAGGAGATAAAATCTCTCTTGAATTCATTGTAAATAAACAAACAAAAGAAACTGCAAGAACATTTGGTTTGTTTGATCGAGGGGAAATAAAAAAAGGTTTTCTTGCTGACATTAATATAATTGATTATAAAAATCTAACTGTTTATAAACCTGAAATGGTTTATGACTTGCCTACTGGTGGCAGAAGAATCATCCAAAAATCTTCTGGTTATAGTACAACGATCAAAAGTGGAATTATTACCTATGAGAATGATATAGCCACTGGAGAGCTACCTGGATCTTTAATAAGAGGAGAACAGAAAGCTTTAGTAAGTTAAATAAGCCTTAAACGAAATATGGATATTTTTAACACTCCTGATATTGCTGACGCTAATCCTCGCGTCAGAGCATTAGCTCCGATTCTTAAGAATCTTGGAGGAAAAAAAAATTTTTTTGGTAAAATTCAAACTATCAAATGTCCTGATGATAATTCTCTAATTAAAGAACAATTAAATAGTCCCGGTTTGAATAGAGTACTTGTTGTTGATGCTAAGGGAGTTAATAAGGTAGCACTATTAGGCGACATGATGGCAAAAGCTGGTATAAAGAATGAATGGTCAGGAATAATAATAAATGGAT
Organism: SAR86 cluster bacterium; assembly: GCA_029268615.1. NCBI lineage: Bacteria > Pseudomonadati > Pseudomonadota > Gammaproteobacteria > SAR86 cluster bacterium. Next base: position 16,399 of record JAQWNM010000006.1, read on the forward strand.
ATGTCAGAGATATAGATATTCTTAAAGCCATGGACATTGGAGTTCAGGCATTAGGTACTATTCCTGTGAAGAGTGAAAAAAGGAGTTTAGGAGAAGTGGGAACCAACATCTCATTCGGAGGCTTAGTTTTTAAACCTGGACAATATATCTATGCAGACAATAATGGTCTTTTACTAAGTGAGACTGAATTAAAATTTTAAAGAGATCTTAGAGCTGAAGTAATATCTTCTCGTGCTGCTTTCCATGCCGGGAAAAATCCACCTAAGAAACCCACTAATAAAGCTAAAAATAGACCTTGCTGCACTATGTTTAGCGTCACAGCAAAATCAAAAGAAGTTTGACTAAAAGTGCCTCCCGCTAAAGTAGAAACTGTATACCCATTAAAGATTATATAAGACAAGCCAGCACCTAACAGACCGCCCAATAAAGCTAAAAACATAGATTCAATCATTACTGCACCTAAAATTGAACTACCTTGAAAACCTAAAGCCCTAAGAGTGCCAATTTCAACTAACCTTGTAGATACTGCACTATACATTGAGTTCAAGGCCGCAAAAACTGAACCAACTGCCATGATAGAGGCAACTAAATAACCAAACACATTTATTAGGGCTGAAACTCCTGCACCTTGTTCTTTATAATATTCAGATTCCCTTTCAACCTTCACTTCAAGCCTAGGTTCATTTTCTAAATAAATAGCAAATTGATCAAAACTATCTTTATCTTCAAGTCTAACGATAGCATTCGTTGAAGTTGCTCCTCTGTTGAACGCTGATTGAGCTATAAGAAGATCTGCCATAACTTCAGATTCATGCACGTCACCACCAGAAGAGAAAATCCCAACTACTGTCCATTCTGCACTTCTAAATTTAATACTATTTCCTATTTCAAGACCCTCAAATTGGCTATAAGCGCCTCTGCCAACTATTATCTCACTTCTTCCTACTTCAAAATTTCTTCCTTCTATAATCTTTAATTCAGGTCTGATGGAAAAGCTCATAGGTTGAACACCTCGAAAAGGGAGATTTGATGTATCCTCGGCTCCTTTCTTTTTTACATCTACAACAGTATAAAGTTCAAAAGAAACCATTGGTGATTGATCTTTGGTCTTAAGTCCAGTTGCATTTCCAATAACGTTTGCCTCTTCCCTAGATATACTGCTGCTTAATTCAGAATTAGATCCTGACCTTAAGACAATAGCTCTATCTTCGTCACCAGTGCTCTCAACAGTTGAGCGCAAGCCACCAGCCATTGCAAGCAAAGAAACCATAACAGAAACCGAACCTGCAATACCAATCACTACTACTAATGAGGATCCAACACGTTCTCGAATAGATCTTATATTCATATCAGTGACTGCAAACATTTGTCTAAACCATTTCATATCATTCCTTTCTTAATGCATCAACAACCTTAAGTCTCATAGCAGCGATGGCTGGGGGAAGGCCTGATAGTAAAGCTGTCAAAAAAGCCAATACTATTCCTGATAAAATGATGGAAGGCTTAAACCCAAAATCACCAAAGAATGCATATAAACCAACCTGCATGCTTGGTATTATTGCTGCGGTTAAAAGTAAACCTAAAATTGCTCCAAGAATACAAATAGTAATAGCTTCAAAAAGGACCAAAAACATAACCGTCATATCTTTGTAACCTATGGCTTTAAGGACAGCTATTTCAGAAGTTCTTTCACGGATAGCTTGACTCATGGTATTACCTGTTACTAATAAAATAGTAAAAAACACTGCTGCAAGGATAGAATTCATAATGAGGCCTATATCGCCTACTTGGCTTGCAAACATTTTATTATCTGCTGCCTCAGTTCGGGTCTTAGTTTCGTCAACGGAATTAGCAAACATAGCGTCTATTTGATTAGCAACTTTTTCACCATCATTTTTATCTCTTAATTTCACTACAAAGTTACCAACTTTGCCTTCATCTAGGCTCCTTGCTTCATCAAAATAAGCAAAGTTTATGAAGACCTGGTCCTCTTCGGCCGGATTCTCTGGTTCACTAAAGATTCCAACAAGATCAAACTCCCAAAGGTTTGTTCCATCTTTTTTATAATAAATATCTCCAGTAATTGGAATTTTATCTCCTATCTCCCAATTAAATTTTTCTGCCAAGCGTTTTCCAGATATCATGCCTGCCCTATTGCTAATAAATTCATTACGCTGATCTTCAGGTATTTTATACTCTGTATATATATCTAAAAATTCCTTAGCTGGAACAGGCCACTTAGGAAAAAAATTCCTTCTATCTTGATAAGTACCGCCAAACCAATCTCTATGAGCAACAATTTCCACTTCCTCAATACCCTTGATACGTTGCAAATAACCTATTGGAATAGTATCAATAATGGAGTACTTAGAAGCAACCACCAGCCTATCATCTCCTGAAAAATTTATATCATCCGTAAAAGCTACTGCCACTGATCTAAGTAATCCAAACAAGAGAAAAGCAACTGTTATAGACATGAGCGTTAGAAATGTTCGCCATCTTTTCTTATTCAGAGCAGCAAATACAATTGTCCAATATCTCATGATTTATCCCTTCGCTAAAGCATCTACTACTTTTAAACTATAGGCCTTAAAAGCAGGAATAAATCCAGCTAAACTAGCAAGTAAGATGCCCAAACCAAGGCCTGATAGGATTTGAAAAGTATCTACACTAAACATACCCTGCGTTACTCCTCCGCTTGCTGCATCTATCAGAGGCAACAATGAAACGGCTGTAAAAAGACCAAGAGCGGCTCCCACAACTAGAAGAACATTACATTCAATAATAACCATGATAAATAGATGAATATTCTTGTACCCCATGCTCTTTAAAATAGCTAAATCTGGTATTCTCTCTCTGACAGATTGATTCATAGTGTTTGCTGCTATCAACAAGATGGTAAAGAATACTGCCGCCAAAATCGAGCTCACTATTAATTGGAAATCCCCTATGTCTTCTAACATTTTAACAGCCATACCACTTTCTGTAGTGGTTCTAGTTGCGTCCGCAGAATTTTCATAATTTTTATCTATAATATTAGTAACTCTAGGTATATCTTCTGGATTAACATCTGCTATAAACATTGAAGCAGTACCTTTGAAATATCTTCGAGCTTCGTCTAAATAGTCATAACGAATCATGACACCTAATTCATCAGCTTCGGGACTAGTTTCATATAGCCCGACTATATTAAATTCCCATAAATCCGATCCATCTTCTTTTAGGGTCATGCTACTTTTTATTGGAATCCTATCTCCTATTCTCCAACCTTTTTTTTCAGCAATTAACTTGCCTACCAAGGCTGCCTCTCTGTCTTTTTGGAATGCTTCAAGAGATTCATCAGTCGTTTTAAACCTTGTATAAACACTAAAAAAATCGCCGCCTATAGCTGTGACAGCCGGATTTTCTATCATAGATTCCATGTCTATAGCCATGTAATCCATCCAAGCCAACCCCTTAATTTCTTCCAAAGAATTGAGAAAATTTATAAGACTTATAGGTAATTTTCCATACATCATATTGTATTTAGGAGTCACGATTATAATATTTGCTGACAGCATATCGTGTGTTCCTTCAAATAAATCATCCATGGAATGAAGGAGTCCATATAAAAGAAAGGCTATAAAAATAGTCATGAATGTAAAAAAGGTTCTTACCTTTTTTCTAATAAGTCCGGCTTTAACTAAAACCCAATACATTGTTAATCTTTTAATTGACCTTTATCTAGATGAAGGGTTCTTTTTGCAAATTCAGCTGCCACGGGATCATGAGTCACCATTAAAATAGTTTTCCCATGATCATTATTTAAGATTTTTAATAATTCTAGGATTTCAGTTGCAGTTCCTCTGTCTAAATCACCAGTTGGTTCATCGCATACCAAAATATCAGGATCTGATACTAACGCTCTTGCAATTGCAACCCTCTGTTGTTGCCCGCCAGATAATTCATTTGGTTTATGACCCGACCTGTCTAACAAGTCCACTATGGTCAGGGCTGTTTTAACATGCTCTTCTCTTTGACTTCTAGATAATTTAGTTAGTAATAAGGGTAATTCAACATTCTTTTGCGCTGTAAGTACGGGGAGTAAATTATAAAATTGAAATATAAAACCAACATGGCTAGCTCGCCAATTACTCAATTGATTAGAGTTCATCTGTTCAATTCGTTCTCCATCAACAGAGACACTTCCTGAGCTAGGAGTATCTAATCCTCCTATCAAATTAAGCAAAGTTGATTTTCCAGAACCCGAAGGGCCCATGAGAGCAAGAAAATCTTCCTTAGGTACATTTAGATTAAGGTTATCTAGCACAACCAATTCCTCTCCACCTCTAGAATATATCTTAGTAAGATTTTGCACTTCAACTAAAGTTTCTGACATAATTTATTTAACCTCAATTTTTTGATTATCTTTGTAACTTGAATTATAAGATTCTGCAACCCTATCCCCCACCCTTATTCCCTCTATTATTCGAGAATAATTAGATGTTTTATCTACTAGAATTACAGACTGCTTCAATAGCTTTCCGTCTTTTATTAAAAAAACATAATGTTCTTCTCCTTGCTTGGAAACAGCACTATTAGGAACTACAACTCCATCTATATTCTTTGCAGAGGAAGATGAAGACTTTTCTAGGAAAGACACCTTAGCACCCATATCGGGTAAAACTCTTTGATCCCGCTCTAAAAACCCAATTCGAACTTGCACAGTCGCTTTATTCCTATCTGCTGTTGGTATAATGGCAATTACTTCAGCGGGTATATCCCAATTAGGGTAAGCATTAAGAGTTGCTAAAGCTGGTTGCCCTGATTCTACTCTATTTATATACGATTCATTTACATCTACTTCTATCTCTAAAGAATCCATATCTACAATGGTGCATATACCTGTTCTTGTAAAACCTCCTCCTGCAGAAATGGGTGAAATCATCTCTCCTGGTTGAGCTGCTTTATCTACTACAATTCCACTAAAAGGGGCTAAAATTTTCATATCTGCAACTATTTGCTTACTTACTTCTGTCTTAGCCTGCATACCTTCTAGCTGAGCTAGAGCTGAATCTAATGAAGATTGGCTAATTAACTTTTCTTTCATGAGTTCTAACCTTCTATTGTAGATACGCTCAGCTTCATTTAACTGTGAAATACTATAATTAAGTTCCGCTTGAAAAGTGCTATCGTCTAACTGAGCAAGAATCTGCCCTTTTTTAACAAACATACCTTCCTCAATAAAAACTTCCATTACTTTCCCAGTAATCTTAGAGGATACCGTAGCTTGCCTTCTTGCAGTTACATAACCAGAGGCATCTAAAACACTTGCAGAAGGCGCCCCTGAAACACTAACAGGCTTTACAAGAACAGAAGATACTTCTTGAAGATCTTCATCAGAAAAGAACCAAGAACCAATAATTACAAAGAAGATGAGGGCTCCACCAATTTGTAATAATTGCTTTATTGGCAAAGGGTCAGTATCTGTTTTCTCTTCTTTATTTATCTTTAGATTATTAAGAAGCTCTTCTTTTTCTGACATTATTTCTGCATTCTACAGTGATTTAATCCATTCTTCGATAAGAAATATTGCTTCCTCATGTACTAAGGATCTTCCTGCTTCAGGCATCATTATCCCTGGATCAGTTGATAACATTCTTAACAATAAGATGGACTCCTCAGGATATTGAGGAACAATGGAATATTTTAAACTTCCACTTCCTCTACCAGCTGCCACAGGACTTTTAAATACTCCTAAATGCTTAGGCCTCTTTTCACTATAATTTAAATAAAGACCAGTAGAATTTGCTGCTCCTGAAGGCGCATGACAATGTCCACAATTAATGTCTAAATAAGCTCTTGCCCTCAAATTTAAATCCTGATCCTTATCTTTCCAATTAGCTGTGCTAGTAAGATCTTCTGGGTAATTGTTAATTAGATTAAGTTCTAACCACTTTAAAAGTTGGTTCTTTGAACCATCATCATAAGTATATTCTTTATTAAGATTTCTAGCTTTAGGTCCAATAGGTGTCATAACATCATTAGAAGCATGACATTCTTTACACTCATTTTTATTTGGTACTTTATATCTAACCTTCCTCACTTTGCCTTCCTTATTTATCCAGGAAGTTTTAATTGCTTTACCTGCTATCTTAATAAAAGCCTCATCTTGCTGATCGTTCCAAACATAAGATACTGCTTCCCATCCAGACTCTTTTTTTAATAATAGTCTTGTTTCTAGGAGATTTCTGCCTAGCGAATTATCTCTTACATCTTTGGGGTATAAGAATGTTTTAATAAGAGCAGTACCCAGAGGGAAATCAAAAACCCTATCTTCCCTATATTCAGCTTGTTTTTCATCTGGGACATAAACAAAACGTAACTTTTCTGAATAATCAGAGAATAAAGCAGAAATTAAATCATAAGGTAGAACATTTTCATGGGGGATTTGTGCCTTAGCGTCTTTAAAAAAATTAAACTCTGATAAAGTTGATGGAAACTCAACAGCTTTAATAGCCTTATCATTTACTGCTAATAAACAACTGCTATATATAAAACTTAAATAAACTACTACAAATAGTTTTTTCATTATAATTTTTTGGAAGCATTATATGAATAAACCTTGCCAGAATTTTTTTTAAGATTTTTCTTAAGAATGACATCATAACCATTAACATTAGAAATTTCTTTTATCCCATCTACATGCATCTTTAATCCCTTAAAATCTTTTAAATTCATAACTTTCTTCTTTGCCTGTTTAGCTCCTGTTGCAGCTATAAAATAATTTAAATGAGATTCATATATTCCTTCTCCAATCTCTTCATCATAAAAACCTACATGCACCATATATAATTTCATTGTTACCTCTAAAAAATATTTAAATCAAATTAGGCTAATACTTTGTCTTTTATTGCTAACTCTATATCCACCTTCTAACAGAATTACAATAAGATACATATTCATCTCCAAATAGTTTTTGCAATGCAATTTCTTCTGGAACTATTTGCAAATAATTAATACTGACGACAAACAAAGGTAAAAGAATAAATACAAACCAAGTACCAACATAAATACCAAAAGCTAATATCACAGCGCATAAACCTAAATACATTGGGTTTCTAGTAAATTTAAAAATTCCATCTACCACTAAATGACTTGCTGATTCAGGATTTAAGGGATTCACAGTAGTATTAATTCTCCTGAATTGGGTCGAAGCAGAGAGCACACACCCCAAACCTAATATAAAAATAAATAAAGAAAAGATCAATTGACCTTCAAATATATAGCTATCCATCCAAACAGATGAAATATAAAGAATAACAATAAAGGCTATAGCGATAATAGGAGGGGGAATTTTAGTTTTTAGCATAACTAATTATATTTGATTATTACTTCAGGTAATGGATTTATATGACCTTTATATACCTCAATATCAGTCTCAGCCGGATCAAAAAAAGGAAGCATATACTTAATCGGGTTAATTGTTAAAAAAGAAACATCTCCATTGTCTTTTAAAACTATTTTTTCATCTGAAGGTTGGCCTAGGATAATTTGAGATAAAGGTAAAACGCCGTCCCAAAATATATCTGGCATATCTCCCTTAGAAAGATCAAAGACTATTGAAGCCAATTCTCCTGTTTCTATATCTGGATTAAAGCCCACTTCTCCAAAGCGATTATCATGAACCTGAATAGCCTTTGGATGAGGATAATAATTTTCATCGTCCGTTGGGGAAGAATAGGAAACTATGGCTAAATTAACTGTTCCATTTCCAAATATATCATTATCAAAGATCTCTACATGTGAATTAGCCTGGACTATCATTCCAGTTCCTCTTGGTACCTCACCAACTATATTACCTTCAGGGGCAAAATTATCAGTATCGTTATTAATTGCTTTGTTTCTAAAAACTCTTACATGATGACCACCTTGTTGAGGTAAATCAGGTAAATCAAAAACTAAAATTCCTGCCGTATTATGAGAGGCTAAATTATCATAAACATCAGCATAATAAGAATTTTCTATTTCGATTCCTGCAACATTAAACTTTGCTATGCTGTTTCTAACAATAATATTCCTTGATTGACCAACATAAATTCCTGCATCAGATGCTCCTATAGCAACACATCCATCTATCAACACATCATTTGATTCAACTGGATATAAACCATATGCACCATTATTGCTATCAGGTCCATTTGTCCACTCTGTCCTTAAATTAATCATATATATACCATCAGCACCTATAACTTTTAAGGCATCTCCCTTTGCATCCTCAATAGCAAAGTCTTTAAGTGTTACTTTACTAGATGTTACAAGAAAACCTTGAGCTCCTGATAATTGGCCTTTGAAAGAAAGTATAGTCTTATCGCTGCTATAGCCCCTTACTGTGACGTTATCAATATCCAGAGACAGACTGTCTTCAAAACTAAAGATACCTTCTGAAAGAGTTAATATATCTCCTGGTTCAAGCAATATAAGAGCTTCTTGAATTTCTTCTTCTGAATTTTGATTAGGATATAGAATAATCTCCTTACTAAAAATTGAATTAGTCAAGATTAAAAAAAGTAGAGAAATAAAAATTCTATAAAAAATATTCAATAGAGACCTCCAAACTGATATGGTTAACTAAATTCCATTATAGAAGGAACTTAGATTATGACATTTGAGATTATTATAATAGTTTTACAAACTTTAGGGCCATTTACCGTATTAGTTACTGTATATTTTCTTGTAACAGAACTTAGAGAGCAAAATAGAGTTGCTAGAGCTAATGCAAGACAAAATATTGCAGACAGCCATCAAAAACTCACTCTTGCTGGCTTAAAAAAAGACTTAGTTAGAATTAAAATAAAACTTCGTAACGGCGAAGAACTAACTCAAGAAGAAGATGCTATGTACCTAACTCATTTTACAGCCATTGTAAGGGCTAGGCAAAGCCAACATTATCAATACAGCATTGGAATGCTGGATGAAGAAGAATGGGCTGCTATGCTTTCCTCATTTAAAACTTTATTCAAAGACCCAAAAAATCTTGAAATCTGGAATTGGATTTCTCCGACTTTTCCCAAAGAATTTGTTGAATTAGTTGAGAAACAACTCCAAGATGGAGAAATATTTAACCGCCCTGATCCTAGAAAATAAATGAATAACTCTGATCAACAAAT
>JAQWNM010000007.1 GCA_029268615.1 SAR86 cluster bacterium
GGGAATGGAGCCATACATACTAGGAGCTTACTCAGCTCCTGGACACAATCAAGACGACTTAAAATTGCGAACCGAATTAGCCAGCCCAGTTCAAAATAAAATATTTTTTGCCGGCGAGGCAACAAGTGTCCTAGAGTATGCCTTTACTCATGGTGCTTTAAACACAGGGCTAAGAGAAGCCAAAAAAATTAAAGAATTATATCCATTAGATCTACAATCTTACCCAGTAACGGTTATAAACAACTCCGTAACGGTTGAGTAGTTTCGATCGTCGAACTAAATTTAGATTAGAAAATGAACGATTTTTATAATTTTTTTTGTAAGGTAGAGTTTCTTTGTTATCAAAACGAACCTAACTGGTTGGGATGGTTTGTTATAGTTGTTGTGGGAGTCTATCTTGTTGGTATGATTTTTATAACGTTTGATTTTTTTGATTAATGAAAAAATCTACTTCGACGAACAATCGACATCAGTTACAGTGGAGTAATTCACAACGGTAAATAATATCCTTCAGGCGAGATGTTCTTGACTAAAGCACCTCATGAGGACTAATGTTTTACTTTGTAATCTCTAAGAGGAAGGAATGAGCTTTGTAGAATCTATAGAATCAGCATTTAAGAAATATTTTGTTTGGAAAGGAAGGGCATCAAGATCAGAATTTTGGTGGTTTTATCTTTTTTATATCGTAGGCACAATAGTTACAACCCTAGTAGATTTAATTTACGGCGTGCCTGTATTAAATACAGTCTTTTCTTTAGCACTCCTCTTCCCGTTTCTTAGTGTTTTTATAAGAAGGCTGCACGATACAGGACATTCTGGGTGGTGGTATTGGATTATCCTTCTGCCCATAGCCATATATAGCTATGAAGGAAGGAACCACAAAGTGTTAATGCCTATATTTGGATTTATGTATGCCATTAAACTGCTTTTTACTTTAAGCGAAGAAGGGGATAATCACTACGGATCAAGCCCTCTGGGCTAGTTACATAATTCACCGTTGTGAACAATTCCTTAACGGTTGAGTAGTTTCGTTTGCCGAATTAATTTTTAGGTAATTTAAATAAATCCTCCACCTTACAACCAAGTCTTTTTGCAATTTTTAATGCAAGAACAGTAGAGGGCACGTATATGCCATTTTCAATTGCATTGATACTTTTCCGAGAAACCTCTGCATCTTCAGAAAGTTCTTGCTGAGTTAGTCCAGCTGCTTTCCTGAGTTCTTCAAGATTATTTAAAAGATTTTGGTGATGTTTGCCCACTTAAAATCCTTTTAATAAGAAGCTTCTGCTTTAGATTCTTTAAAATCTCCCAAAGAGAAAATTAACATTAGAGCACCAAATACTGCCCAAGCAAAAGCTGCTATTTGATAGATCATCTTATTGGCGCTGGCCAAATCCCAGTTGGACCAATCTTGAATAGAAAAGATAATAAAAATTCCAAAGCCGTTCAAAGCGTAGCCAATTGAACCTAGTTTGTAATACCTTAAGGCCGAATACTCATCATACAGCATATTATTCATTTTCTTATCCCCAAAATAATACGAAGCGCACAGATAACTTGAACCAAGAATAATAAGCACTCCCGGAATAAACATGGCATTAGAAGGCAGGCTAAGGAAACTTAGATTTAGTAAATCTAATAACAAATATAAAGCGAAGAATATTTGAGCTAAACCACAAGTTGAAACTATTAAAAATCTTACAAAATACGTCATCTATACCTCTTACTTTTCTTCGAAGTCTTCAACTGCCTTTGTGATTTCTTCGCTAGTATTTGGATAGATGTAGCCGGCAGCCATGGTACCTATTCCTATGAAGCCAACTAACAACCCTACGCCCTCAAAAAAAGATCCCATAGAAGCAAAACCAAAACAATAAATTCCGACACCTACAAAAATGGTTATTAGGCCCCCCCTACGATAGTCGACTGGCTCTTTTTTCCTTTCATCAAAAATACTTAATAAACGCTCAAGCTTAGTTGGGTCATCAAGGTTTTTTGATATTTCTAAAATGGTTTCATTTTTATGTTTGGTTTCATGATAAAGCCAGAAGAAGACTGCCAGGGGCACAATGATTCCAACAGAGATTCCTGCAAGCGGTACTATAATTTCCATAATTTCTCCTATCTTTTTTCAAATTGCTCAACGGCTTTATTGACTCTTTCACTTTCACTTAAATAGATGTAGCCTGCAAATACAAAGCTTAAACCTGTTGCGATAACAACCAATCCCATGCCTGTAAATAAAAAACCCAAGGGGTCATATAAGACGACACCAAATAGACTTAATCCAAGCCCTATATGCATTATTAAATTTCTTTTTTCGCTTGTAGCGTAGTTCATTATCTTCTCCTTGCTAAAATGTAACGCAAACTTAACATGATATTTTAGAGAAGTAAAGGTTACATATTAAAATATTTAAAATTCTTCATGGAAGAAATATATATAGGTTTTGATAAGTAGTTGCAAATCATATTCAAAAAAATAGATAATAAAACAAATGAAAGTATTAAAAAGGTTAGGAATCATAGCTCTAGTTTATGTTGTTTTTGTTTTGCTATTTGAGACCGTATTTCTAGGAATGTATCAACCTTCTTTTGAGGCCGCAGAGGGATGCCCAAACGCAAAAGGACAAAAGACCCTAAGGAGAGATTGCGGCATACCAATGATTGCTATTACAACGACGAACGATAAGGGGATGACAAATAGTAGGATGGTAGCCCGCTTTGTTACTAACGAAAAGCTATATGTTTCTGCTCACCATTGGACAAGAGGTTGGCATAAAGCGGCTCTTAAGAATCCTAATGTACAAGGAGAAATTCAAGGAAATATTAAAGATTATATTGCGGTGCCGATTGAAGGAGAAGAGTTTAATCAAGTGGCAGCTGAGCATCCTTTGCCGCTTGGAGTAAAGTTCATGATGGGGTTTCCGCCGCCAAGACAAATTCTCCGCTTAGACCCCTTGGAATGAAAAAATTAGTTACTTTTTTATTATTCTTGATAAACGTTAAGCAAGAAGAAACATTCGCCTCATGGAAAAGATAAATTTTAAATCTAAGTTCAGTAAATTTAATGAAATATGGTCGCCTAAAATTATTGCAGAAATGAACGACTATCATTTTAAATTAGTAAAGATTAAAAACGATTTTATCTGGCATAACCACGAAGATACAGATGAGGTTTTTGTTGTAATAGAAGGAAAAATTAGTATTGAATTCGAAGATGAAGTTATTCAACTAAAGGAAGGTGAGATGATAGTTGTGCCCAAAGGGAGAAAACATAAGCCTTTTGCAGAAGAAGAATCAAAGATTATGTTAATTGAACCAAAAGGGGTAATAAATACAGGGGATAAAAAAAATGAACTTACTAAAAAAAATGATCAATGGATATAAATAGCTTTTATGAAATAATGCCCTGTATCAATTTATTAACTAACTTATTATCATGAAACTAGTTCTATTGAAGCCCAGAAATATAGGCTTTCTTACGAGGTTAATAAAAGAAAACCTGACCAATAAAATTCTAAAAAAGCCAGAATTAACTAATTCCGTCAAAGAATATATTCTAAATAATGCATCAAGAAACAATCCGCAAAGCGTTTTAGATGTTATGGATCAGTACGCAAAGAAAGAAAGGTTTTTAATGAATGTAGGAGATGTGAAAGGTAAAATTTTAATCAAGGAATTAACTAAATTAAGGGAAAACCCAGTAGTTCTAGAACTTGGCTGTTTTTGTGGTTATTCCGCTATTCTAATGGCAAAAAATTTGGGCGACAAAGGAAAAATCATATCCATCGAAGTTGATATAAATTATGCAAAAGTAGCTCGCGAAATAATTGATTTTGCTGGACTAAAGCACATAATTACTATTATAGAAGGCTCCTCTAAAGAAATAATACCCACTTTGGAAGATAAATTTGATCTTGTATTTATAGATCACTGGAAGGATCTCTACAAAAGGGATCTAATAGCTATAGAGGAGAGTGGAATTTTAAAAAAAGGCTCTGTAATTTTTGCAGATAACGTTGGTAAACTAATATCAGCTTTAGTGGGAGAAAAGGGCAATTCAAATAATTATTTAGACTATGTAAGAAACCATGCAAAATTTGAGAGTACAAATATTAAGACTTCGTTGGAGTACTCAAATGCAGAAGATGAAGTAGAAATATCAATCTATGCAGGATAAATTTTTTTTAAATAACGTCGAATAGTGTTTATATTTATAAAACTTTTTTTTAAGTTGCCGGGAAGCTTCTTATTGTGGCTTTCAGGGAAGGACCAAATGACTAACGGTCATAGAAGGCTAGACCCTGGGTTTCAATTATTATTGCATTACATGGGAGACGAAGGTGCTGATTTTAGTTTGCCAGCCTCTAAAATTAGAGAGCAAACCGCAGAACAAACAAAGACCTTTAGTGCTTTTGATCGACCTTTCTCTAAGGATGTTTCTTTTAAGGATCATGAAATAAATAGGTCTGGAAATTTAATTCGTATAAGAGAGTATGTGCCGAAAGGCATAAAAGAAAACGCAGCCTCTTTGGTTTATTTTCATGGAGGCGGTTGGGCTCTTTTGGATATTGAAAGTCACCACAGGTTTACTGGTTTCTTGGCAAAAGAACTTAATGCAAAGGTTTTTTCTGTTGATTATAGTTTGGCTCCTGAGAGCCCATATCCCGAAGGTCTTTGTGACTGTGAAGCAGCATTTAATTGGGTAAGAGAGAGTCATGAAGTTTTGGCAGTAAATCCTGAGAGAATATCTGTTGGAGGAGATAGTGCGGGAGGAAATTTAGCCGCTGCATTATGTTTAAAACTTAATCAAGAAGAAAAATATCTACCCAAAGCTCAACTTTTATTATACCCAGCAACTGCGTTAGATTTTCTTCACCCATCTATTGAAGAACTTTCAGAAGGTTTTATGTTAACTAAAGAAGCCATGCTATGGTTTAGAGATCAATATCTGTCTGACCAGGAGTCAATTAAAGAGCCTCTGGTTTCTCCCCTCTTTGCCGAAAGCCTTTCAGGACTCCCCCCCGCTGTTGTAGTGACCGCAGGTTTTGATCCTCTTCGTGATGAGGGCGATAGGTATGCAGAATCATTAATAAATTCAGGTGTCGAAACCCATCATCTTACTTTTGATGGATATATTCATGGGTTTGCAAATATGGAGTTAATATCAGGCGTGGATGATGCTTTAAAGCTTATTTGTTACGACTTTAAAAAAGTTTTTTAAGCAAAATGCTGGAAAGGAAAAACTCATTCTTTAGAGGCTACCTGCTGATATTTCTTATATTCATCATTGGGCTGGTCTTTGGAGGAGCTCTTTCTTTGGCCTATGTTTTTTACCTTTCATGATTAAATCTTTTTTAATAAGTTATAAGGGGCTTTCTATTACATTTCTTTTTGGCCTTTGTTTAGGATTTCTTTTTACGATTTCTTATTTAAATTCTTTAACTGGAAAAGTATTCAGAGATCCGCCTTCTCAAGGATCATTTGAATCATTTAAGACTACACATGACGGCCTTGAAAGGTCATTTGATGTTTACATTCCTAGTACTCTCTCTATTAACCCTCCTGCTATATTTGTCTTTCATGGATCTTTTGGAAAGTCAGAAGACATGAGATGGATCACTGGATACGATTTTGAGTATTTAGCTGAAGAAAAAGGTTTTTTGGTTGTCTATCCGCAAGGGTATAAAAATTTTTGGAATGATTGCAGGGCTTCCGCTGATTATTTAGCTAACCTAGAAAATATAGACGATTTAGGCTTTTTTAAAAAAGTAGTAAAGTTAATAGTTAAAGATTTCAAAGTAGATCCTACAAAAATTATAACTACAGGCTTATCGAATGGCGGACATATGGTTTATAAATTAGCTTTGGAGGCTCCGGAGGATGTTTTTATAGCGGCACCACTAGCGGCAAACCTTCCTGTGGAAGAAAATTCTGATTGCACCCCTTCTGGCTTAGCTGTTCACATGATGATTTTTAATGGCACCAATGACCCTATAAACCCTTTTGACGGGGGAGTGGTAAAACTACAGGGAAATGCTAGCAGGGGAGCAGTATTGTCTTCCGATGATACTTATAAATATTGGGTCAATTTAATTGGTCCAGCTAGGGAAGATACATTTCTTTATGAAGAGAAAGACGGTGATATTAAAACTTCTGTAACAAGAAAACAAAGTAATGGCAAAAGGGTAGTAGCCTTATATTCTCTTGTGAATTCTGGGCATGTAGTAGCTACGCCTAATACTAATTTAGGCTACTACTATGGCGGCACTGCTGGAGATATAATTACCGCTAATGAAATCTTTTCTTTATATGAGGAGCTATCGAGTCAATGACAAAGTTGGTCATTTTTTTAATCAACACTATCTAGCCTCATTAGTTTATTCAGAATGAATTGTATTGTTTGCAAAAGTGATTTAGTTTCAGTTTATAAAATTCTTGATAGTAAGAAATATTGGGACTGTAAATTTTGCTCTGCAAGATTTTTAGATAAGGGCCATCATTTAGATCCCGCTTTAGAAAGGGAAAGGTATTTATTGCACGAAAATAGAATAGAAGACAAAGCATACAGAGATTTTTTATCAAAGTTAGCAAATCCTTTGAAAGAAAAGTTGTCAAAAAAAAGTGAAGGTTTAGATTACGGCTGCGGAGAAGGGCCTGCGTTAGCAGATATTTTTAAATCTAATGGATTTGGAATGAATCTATATGACCCATTTTTTTCCCCCGATAAGGATGTTCTTTTAAAAAAATATGACTTTATTACCTGCACCGAAGTAGTTGAGCATTTTTATTACCCATTTCAAGAGTTTATTTTCTTAGATAGCCTTTTAGAGAAAGAAGGATGGCTTGGAATAATGACTTCTTTTTTACCAAAAGACGAATTATTCAAAAATTGGTATTATAGAAAAGATCCAACTCATGTGGTTTTTTACGCCACAGAAACTTTTGAAGTGATTGCCGCTCAAAGGGGTTGGGATCTTGAGATTGAATCTAGAGATGTAGTTTTATTTTATAAGAATTGAATAGGGAGAGAAGTATGTTTAGTCATGTAATGTTAGGGGCGAATAATATAGAAGAATCAAAAATTTTTTACGATGCTTTATTAGGGGTTTTGGGTGGAGAGCCGGGGGTTCTATCACCAAATACAACAGGTCAAAAACGTTATTTTTATTTTCTAGATAATATGGCTTTTTGTATTTCAGAACCAATAGATGGTAATGAGGCGACTCATGGCAATGGGGGCACCATAGGATTCAGCGTAAAAAATACTGAGACAGGAGATGCTTGGCATGCTGCCGGAATAGAGAACGGAGGCACCGCCTGCGAAGAGCCTCCTGGTATTAGAGAAGGCGGCGGTTTTAAAACCTATCTAGCCTATTTAAGAGATCCTTCAGGGAATAAACTTTGCGCTTTACTTAGGATGTAGGACATTTTTTTAAAAAAGGGCATTATTTAAATGTCCTTTTTGCTTTTTAATTCCAAATTATTTAAAAATTGTATTGAGCGCTGCCTCGGCACATACTTCGTCATTTGCCCCGCTATCTCCAGACACTCCTATCCCCCCAATATGGTTGCCATCTTGTAAAATGATAGGTATCCCTCCTTGCAGTAACATGGTTTCAGGGATGGTAATTAGTCCAGCTCCAAGCTTTTCTCCTTGGAATGCTCTATCACTTAAATCTTTAGTTGTGAGAGGAAGTCCTGCTGAGGTTTTCCCTTTCAACTTTGCTATTTCTTCAGATGCAGGATATGAGTTATCCATGGCAGCGTAATATTTTAAAGCTCTTGATGAATCATAAATGGCTATATTTATTTTCCATTTGTTTTCTTTCGCAAGCAAGAGACAAGCTTCTGCCATTTTTCTGGCTGTTTCAAGAGATAAAGACTTTTTTGAAAACGTATCAGCATTTAGAGGCATCATCATGACTAAAAGCACGAAAAGACTTAATGTTTTATTCATTTTATTTCCCATAATTTTTTGTATGAGGTTTGTATTTGAAACTATTATTTTATCTATCACAAGATTATAAAATGAACAGATCTCATCTGTTAGGAAATCAGTTTTTTTCTTTTCCTTGCAAAAGCAGTAAAAACTTTCCAAGATTTCTTGAGAGGGCTATATTTTTAGATTATTAAACTGGTTAAAGAGCAGAATGAAAAAAAGTTGAAGGTGCTATACAATTTAGATGAGATAAAATTATATTAAGGAGCTGAATGGAAAAATTTATAGATAGAATTCTAAAGAATAAATTATTCTTTTTATTATTGATCTTTAGCAATAGTCTTAGTTCTGCCGTCACTGTTATAGGTAATTCAGACGCAGCTATATGTTATAGATATGCTGATACAGGCTCTTCATCTAAGACGTCCATATCCATATGCAGAGATGTTTTGTCAGATAAGAATGTTCCGGACGATTTATTAGCGGCAACAAGGGTAAATCTTGGGATAATTTATAATAATGCTTTAAGACCTCAAGAGGCTATAAATGAATTTAATTTAGCAAAGCTAAATGAGGCTGCTAAGCCAGAGGCAATTCTAAATCAAGGCAATAGTTTTTATCTCTTAAAAAACTTTAGTTTGGCTTTAGAAAAATACAAAAGTTCTCTGGCTCACAACATAAAAGATATTTCAGCTGTATTCTTCAACATGGGCCTTGCTTATGAGCAAATAGGTGATAATGACAAGGCTATTAGAAATTACCAGAAGGCAATAGATATAAAACCTGATACCTTCATATATCTTCAGGCAAGAGCAAGGCTAGTTGAGCAGGGTCTTTGGAACTTAAAAGAGGGATAATATTTTATTTTTATAAATCCAATAGATTCATAATAATCTCTGTTCCCGCCCACTTTCTAACAGTAGAATAGCAAAATGGAAAACATTTTATCTTTGATAGGTAGAGATCAAGCACTATTTAGTCTTGATATTTCAAGTCATGAGGAGCGTATACAAGAAGTTATCCAAACATCTACCTTTTTAGTTATTGGAGCTGCGGGATCCATAGGCGAAGCAGTAACCAAAGAAATTTTTAAACGAAATCCAGCTTCTCTTCATTGCGTAGATATCAATGAAAACAATCTTGTTGAGCTTGTTCGAGATATCAGGAGTTCCTTTGGCTACATTAAGGGGGAATTCAAGACTTTCGTCATAGACTGTGGCTCTGAAGAGTTCGAGGCCTTATTGAGCATGAACTCTTATGATTTTATATTAAATCTCTCGGCTTTAAAGCATGTGCGAAGTGAAAGTGATCCTCTTAGCTTAATGAGAATGGTTGAAGTGAATATTATAAACACCATTAAGACTTTAAAGCTGGTGGAGGATAAATCAATTAAAAAATATTTTTGTGTTTCTACAGATAAAGCCGCTAATCCCGTCAATATGATGGGCGCATCTAAAAGGATAATGGAAAAATTTTTAATCAAGCATGGGCGTCTAGTGGATATTTCCACTGCTAGATTTGCAAATGTCGCTTTCTCCAATGGCTCTCTTTTAGACGGTTTTAGATATAGGATGGAAAAGGGGCAACCTCTTGCTGCGCCATCGGATATTCTTAGATATTTTATAACGCCTCAAGAATCTGGAGAGCTGTGTTTGATGTCGTGTTTATTTGGAGAGAGTAAGGATATATTTTTTCCAAAATTAGATGAAAGCTTACATTTAATAAAATTTTCGGACATAGCTATAAAGTTTCTAAAACTTAGAGGATACACCCCCTATATCTGCACCTCTGAGGAGGAGGCGCGTAAAGATATAGAAAGTTTCAGGAAAAAAAATACTTGGCCTTGTTTTTTTGAAGAAAGTAATACAACCGGTGAAAAGGGCTTTGAAGAGTTCTTTACAGAAGGGGAAGAGCTAGATTTAAAAACATATAAGGGTATTGGGGTGGTCAAGCATTCAGAAGAATTAAATACAGCCTCATTGGAAAACTTTGAGAAAACTATTTATAAATTAAGGTCTCAAAAAAAGTGGAGTAAACCTGAATTAGTAGAATTATTTGAAACGTGCTTGCCAAATTTTAGTCACAATGAGCGAGGTAGATTTCTAGATGATAAAATGTGAGTTAATAAAATTGAGCTAGTATGATTTTATTTATATTAAATAAAGAATGTCTAGAATTACTTTCTAAAAAAGGTTAAGAATAGTGCAAATAGTACTTTTATCTGACATACATGGAAATCTTCCTGCTCTTGAACGTGTAATATCAGAAACAAAAACAGAAAACTCTTATATCGTGATGGGCGATGTTGTGAACTATGGCCCTTGGGGGAATGAATGCGTTGAATTACTAGACAGTTTAGACGATTGCATTACATTGAGAGGAAACCATGAAGATTATTTCATCAATGGAGTTTGCACAGCAAATAGCCATTTGTGTGAAAGATTCTTTGATGTATGTTTTGAAAAGTTTTCTCAACAACAAATTATTGAGAATTACTTGGATCATTATTATTTAGATGATTTTAAATGTATCCATACGATAGAGGATCAATATATTTTCGAGGATACAGAAATACCGCTGGATCAAAATTACATAATAGGTCATTCGCATAAACAATTTAAAAAAGAGTACAAAAAATATTCGTTAATAAACCCAGGAAGCGTGGGTCAGAATCGCCAGTTTATTAATGAGATAAATTTTGCTCTTTTAGATAGAGAAACTGGGGCGGTTGATTTTAGAAGCATGCTTTACGATGTAGATGCTGTCATAAATGAAATGCTCAAAAAAGGTTATCCTAAGGAATGTTTGGATTATTACAGATTGAAGGATAGAAAGTGAATATATTAGTAACAGGATCTGGCTCACTGCTAGGGCAGGGGATTATAAAGTCCTTAAAAAGTTCTAATTTAGATTTTGAACTTTATTCAACTGATTACTTTTCCTCTGCTGTAGGCCTTTATTGGGCAAATAAATCCTTTTTAATGCCAGATATCCTAAAAGATTCAGTGTCTGAAGATAGTTGGTTAGAAGCATTAAAAGAAATAATTATCTCTCATGAGATCGAGATAGTAATCCCGGGCCTTGATTTTGAGATACCGATTCTCGCAAAACATAAAGATGCTATAGAAAAAGATACCGGATCTTTTGTAATTGTGAGTCCAGAAAAAGTGGTCACAATAGGGAATGATAAATGGGAAACCTATAAATTTCTTAAGGAAAGTGGATTAATTTTTCCGGAGTCTTCTTTGCCCGAAGACAGAGAAGATTTTCTGTCAGATAATAATTACCCTTTAATCGTTAAACCTCGTTTTGGACATACTTCAAAAGATGTCTTTATTGTCAATAATATTGAAGAATTAAAACGAGCATTAGATAAAGTAGATAGGCCGATTATCCAGGAATATCTCGGTAGTGCTGATGAAGAATATACCTGTAGTACAGTTTTTGTAGAAGAATCAATAATAAGCACTATAAGCCTTAAAAGAACTTTAAAAAATGGAAACACTCATGTTGCTTTCTTAGAAGAGTATGAAGAAATAGATGATTACATAAATGAAGTAACCAAAGTGCTTAGGCCTCATGGCGCTACGAATTTTCAATTGAGATTAACTGAAAAAGGACCAGTCATTTTTGAAATCAATCCAAGGTTTTCTGGAACAACCCCAATCAGATCAATATTTGGAGTTAACGAAGTAGAAGCTTCTATACAAGCCATTTTATTTGAAAACTATAATCAAGAGTTTATAAAAAAACCTGGGGTAGTGATTAGATACATGGAAAGTGAATTTGTTGAATGGAAAAAATATAATTCTTTCAAAAATTGAATATTCTAATAACCGGCTCTCACGGGTTTGTTGGCAAGAGCTTAACAAATCATTTGGGTAAAAATTATAGCGTTTTTGGTTTAGGACGTTCAAAAAAAAATAAAATTAACCCTAAGAATGAATTTGAGGTTAATTTATTAGATAAAGCAGATATAGAAGATTTTCTGAAACAAGTTAAAAAAAATGGTTTAAGAGACTGGCAGACAATTATTCACTGCGCTGGAGTTCCTGCGTCTCAAAATCCAATAAAAGATGGAATAGTTTTAAAGAATAATAATCATATCAATGAACACGTTGCAGATTTAGCTAGAGAGCTATCGCCGTCAGTTTTCATAAACCTTTCCTCTATGTCTGTTTATCCTTATGAAGATGGAAATTTTTCTGAGGAGTCTAAATGCGAACCTTTTAAGAATTCAGATTTCTATTATGGGTTATCTAAATTGAATGGAGAAATGATTTTGTCTAATGCGTTAGCAGAAACAACCTCCAGACTGGTAAACCTGAGGGTAGCCCAAGTATACGGAGAAGGAATGAGAGCGGATAGAATTATTCCGGTCATGCTTAATGAGTTAAAAAAAGAAAATAAAATAACTGTATTTGGCGAGGGAGAGAGAAAGACAAATTTCATAGAAATTAGAGATCTTTGCAAAGTTATTGAATATTTTCTTATATCCTCTAATGAGGGAACATACAATGTGGGTAAAGAAAATATATCACTACTAGAACTAGCTACAAGGCTGATAAAATCAAAAGGCAATAAGGATTCTTCCGTTAACTTAGTAAAAGAAGGAAAAAGAGAAAAATTTATCCTTGATACTTCAAAATTAAGAAAATTAATTGAAATATAGCCTCTAGTTATAATGAAATAAATAATGAGTAGACTATTATTTAATATTCAATAATAGTAATATCGCGCCCCATATAGGGATTTAAATATAATTAAGAAGATTAATTCATGATAAGAATCATTCCAAGGTTAGATATAAAAGGACCAAATGTTGTAAAAGGCCTCTGTTTTGACGGTTATAGAGTGTTAGGCAAAGCTGATAGATTAGCCGAATTGTATTACAAAGAGGGAGCCGATGAACTTTTTTTTCAGGATGCAGTCGCCAGCTTGTACGAAAGGAATAATTTATTAGATATGATAAGCCTCGCAGCCGAAAAGGTTAGAATTCCTATAACTGTTGCTGGAGGGATGAGGAGTATAGACGATGTGGGAGAAGTGTTGAGAGCTGGAGCAGACAAGGTAGCTATCAATACTGCAGCAACTAAGGATCCTTCTTTTATAGAAAGAGCAGCCAAAAAATTTGGATCTCAATGCATTGTTCTTTCCATAGAGGCAAAAAGAAGAACAGAAAAAAAATATGAAGCTTGGGTTGATTACGGCCGTCAGCCTACGGGCATAGATGCTTTTGAGTGGGCAAAGCGTGGAGAGGATTTAGGCGCTGGAGAAATTTATCTTTCGTCTGTAGACCAAGATGGCTCGGGAGAAGGGTATGAAATAGATTTAATCCATGAGGTTTCATCCAAAGCTTCAATCCCAGTTATAGCCTCTAGTGGGGCTGGAAGTTTGGTTGACTTTCATAAGGTTATTGAAGAAGGAGAAGCAGATGCCGTTTCAGCAGCTTCAGCATTTCATTACCATTACTTCGATAAATTTATGGATGATTTAGCAGGCGAGGAAGGCGGAGAGTTAAGAATGGGGAAACAGGAAGATTTAGGGAATTTAGAATTTATTAGGGAAGGATATGGAGGCTTTGATGCCATTCAAGTAGATCCCTTTTCTATAAAATCTGCCAAAGATTATCTTCAAGATAAAGGCATAAAAATAAGAATAAGCCAATAAATCTAGTATAAATGCAGAAAATAACTTTGATAGATTATGACATGGGTAATACTTTCAGTGTCACTAGAGCCCTTGAATCTTTTGGGTGTGAAGTAGAGTTTTCAAATGACCCTAGCATAATAGAAAATTCTAGCAAACTAGTGCTTCCGGGTGTTGGCGCCTTTGAAGATGGAATAAGCAACCTTAAATCTCTTAATCTTGACAAGGCTATTATCAATTTCGTAAATAAGGGAAACCCTATTCTTGGTATCTGCGTTGGAATGCAATTAATGATGAGCAGGTCAGAAGAAAATGGAAATCATGAAGGGTTAAATATTGTCGAAGGAGACGTTTTAAGGTTTGACGAAAGTAAGTCTGAAAACAACAAGTTTAAAATACCTCAAATTGGGTGGAATCAACTTAATATTAAGTCAAATTTATCAAAAAGTAAGATTCTAAGTGCAATGAATGAAGAGCCCAGTATGTATTTTTTACATTCTTACTTTGTTGATCCTTTAGATAAAGATATAGTTTTAGCCGAAACTTCATATGGAGAGAATACATTTTGTTCAGCGTTTGAAGACAATAATATTTATGGTTTTCAATTTCATCCAGAAAAAAGCGCAGAAGACGGACTTCAACTCTTGAAAAATTTTATTGAACTTTAATTAATTATGACTGAAAAAAAATTCACTACGCTAGATAAACAGTGGGACGAGATACCTAAAGAGGTAGTTTTTTGTAAAAACTGTGTAGTTTCAAATCAAAGACCTAGAACAAAGTTTAATGACGAGGGCATTTGCTCTGCTTGTGTTTGGGCTTTAGAAAAAGATGTAATCATTGATTGGGATCAAAGAGAAAAAGAACTGGAAGAACTTTGCGATAAATTTAGAAGTAATGATGGAAGTTTTGATGTGGTTGTCCCCGGCAGCGGAGGTAAAGATAGTGCATTTGTAGCACATCAACTCAAGCATAGGTACAACATGCACCCTTTATGCGTTACTTGGTCTCCTTTTGAATATACGGATGCGGGGTGGACGAACATCAAAAATTTTATTAATGCGGGTTTTAACAATATTTTGGGCCAACCCGATGGAGCATTGCATAGAAAATTAACTAAGCTAGCCTTTGAGCTTAAAGGTGATGCATGGGAACCGTTTGCGTATGGTCAAAAAGCTTGGGCCTTTCATATAGCTACTAGATTTGGGGTCAAACTAATAATGTATGGTGAAAATGGAGAACTTGAATATGGAGGTTCAGAAAAATATAAGCATTCACCCAAAGAGGGCCCAGAAGAATGGGAATATGAATACTTTAAAGGTGCAAGCGTCGATGATCTTGTAGATAAAGGCATAGAAAAAGGAGTTTTAGAGAAAAGTGAGGTCGAAGAAAATACCTTTCAACTATACAAGCCTCCTAATCCAGAAGATGTATTACAATCTGGAGCGGAAATGCACTGGTATTCTTATTATCAAAGGTGGACGCCTCAGGAGAATTATTATTATGCCTATAAACATACTGGCTTTAGGCCTAATCCAGAAGGTAGGTCTGAAGGTACATATACTCAATATGTTAGCTTAGATGATAAACTAGATGGCATTCACTGGTATCAGAGTTATGCAAAGTTTGGCATGGGTAGAGGCTCTAGGGATGCACAAACAGACATAAGGCGTGGGCACATAACAAGAGACGAAGGAGTGGCTTTGGTTGAGAAGTATGATGGAGAAATACCCAAACGGGATCTTGCTTTTTTCCTAGATTACATAGATATAGATGAAGATTTTTTCTGGGAAGTGATTGACCAGTATAGAGAAATTTCTAATGTTTGGGAAAAGGTAAATGGAGAGTGGGTGATGCCCCATTTACCTAAGAAAACAACAAACTACTAAAAAATTTTTTACACTCCGAGTAGTTTTATATTAGGAATTCATTGAAAGAATAGTTTGGTATGCATGATTTAAGTCATTCAGTAATGTTTCATCACTTTCACAATGAAACACATCCACAAGGCCAGGGTTCTCTTGACACGAACAATTTTAATAAAATGTTAGACTGGTTAAAATCTAACTATAACTTGCTTTCAGCAGATGATTATTTAAAAAAGGCTTTGAGTTCTTCATTAGAAAAAGATGATATCTGTCTTTCTTTCGATGATGCTTTGTTGTGTCAATATGAAGTGGCATTTCCAGTATTAGAAGAAAGAAATATTAAGGCATTCTTTTTTATCTATTCATCACCTCTAAATAATCAGGTTGATTATTTAGAAATTTTTAGATTTTTCAGAACAATTAGCTATGAAACAATACATGAATTTTATGCTGATTTCTTTTCTGTTTATAAAATAGAAAATTTTAATGAATTCCTCAAAGAAAAGGAAAAATATAATAAATTGGACTATTTGAGTGCCTTTGAATTTTATTCAAATGACGATAAATGGTTTAGATATATAAGGGATCAAGTTCTCACCAGTGAAAGTTATCAAGCTATAATGTTAAAACTTCTAGAAAAGAAAGATTTCGATATGGAGGCAGCTACGTCTCAGCTTTGGATGACTGACGAGCACATTAGTGATTTAAACTCAAAGGGTCATATTTTAGGCTTACATTCTTATAATCACCCAATGACAATACAAAAGTTGTCGTATTCCGAACAGCAACTAGAGTATAAAGAGAATTATGATCATTTGAAGAAAGTTATTGGAGAGACTAAAATTATAACCATGTCCCATCCTTGTGGAAACTATAATCAAGATACTTTAAAAGTTTTGAAGGATATGGGAATAAAAGTAGGTTTTCTTTCTAGCATGGCCGGTACAAAAATTAATTCTCTTCTAGAGCTTCCTAGGGAAGATCAAGCAAATGTAGCAAGAGAAATGAATCTATGAGAATTACTGTTTTTACTAGTAATCAAGCCCGCCATATATCCTTGATAGAAAATTTAGCAAACATTTGTGACGAACTTTATTGTGTTCAAGAATGTAATACAATTTTTCCTGGATCTGTTGAAGATTTTTATAAAAAGACAGATATTATGCAAGAGTACTTTGGGTCTGTATTAAATGCAGAAAAAAAAATATTTGGGAAACCTTCTTTTCTTCAAAAGAATATAGTTAGTTTTTCCATCAAGGTAGGCGACTTAAGTTTATTAGATAAAGAATCCCTTTCAAAATGCCTCCAGTCTGATATTTATATTGTTTTTGGTGCCAGTTATATCAAAGGATGGCTTGCCGAATATTTAACTTCAAAAAATACAATAAATATACACATGGGGGTTTCTCCTTATTACAGGGGTTCTTCATGTAATTTTTGGGCTTTATATGATGAAAACCCTTCCTATGTAGGCGCTACTATTCACAAATTATCTAAAGGATTAGACAATGGACCTATTCTTTATCATTGCTTGCCTAAATATAAAGGAGAAAGCGTTTTCGAGTTCACCATGAATTCGGTAAAGATAGCCCATCAGTCTCTCATTGAGAGGATATCAAGTGAAGAGATATTTGATATAAAGCCTATTGAACAAGATCGCTCCTTAGAAGTGCGATATACTAAAAATATGGATTTTACTGACAAGGTAGCCTCTGAATTTTTACAGAGAGCCATTATATTAGACAAGACGAGCTTTAATTATCCTGATCTTGTGAATCCTTATTTTGGATGATTGTTAAGGGTTAAAACTGGATCTTTATTAAATAAGCATTTTTACTTCGTATAAGACTTTGAAAGACATGTATATTTTAGGAATAAGTATTAGCCATAATTCTTCAGCAGCTTTAATGCGTGACGGAGAGATTGTTAGTGCTTGTTGCGAAGAAAGATTTACGAAAACTAAAAATTATATTGGCTTCCCCAAACAATCAATTGATTACATCCTTAGAAAAGAAGGAATATTAGGTTCAGATTTAGATAACGTTGTTTTTACAACTGTTAATAATTCGGGGATTTACGTTAAGTCCAAGAATAGCACTTCTTTTAATCTGCAGGATTATTATAACTATTATGGCCCCAAGTATTTTGGAAAAAGAATGAAAGGAGAAGATACTCTCGATTATAAGAAATGGTTAAGGGACGATATAAAATTTAATCAAGATGTGGAGTATTTAGATTTTAAGTTTTTAACAGATGAGGTTCTGTCAGATCCAGTTAAAGATGAAGAGCTTTTTGCTGACAAATGCTGTGAATTTTTGATTGAAACATGGGGTGTAGAAAGCAGAAAAATAGTCTTTGCAGATCACCATACATGCCATGCTAATTATGCTTATTTTGGTTCACCTTTTCGTGATAAAGCCTGCATAGCAGTTACTTTAGACGGATGGGGAGATGGCAGGAATCAAACTGTATGGGAAATAAAAAACAATGATTTAAATTTATTAGCTGATTCAGATCAAAATGATTTGGGAAGAATTTATAAATTTGCAACTTTATTATTAGGGATGAGACCAGATGAGCATGAATTTAAAGTTATGGGCATGGCTCCCTATGCAAAGGAATCATATGTAGAAAAAGCCAAATCAGTAATAAAAGATATATCAGATGTAAAAGGCTTAAAAATAGTATCGAAGAACCGACCTCCAGATCTTCTCTCTTATCTTGAAAAGGAATGGAAATTTCATAGATTTGATAATATTGCTGGAGCCGTCCAACTTTATACTGAAGAAATAGTAAGCAAACTATTTACGAATATCTTTGAAGAGACGGGGATTAAAAGGTTTGTTATTAGTGGCGGAATAGCTATGAATATAAAGATGAATAAAGTTTTAGGAGAATTAGACACAGTAGAGGAGTTTTTTGTTTGCGGATCAGGTGGAGATGAGAGCTTAGCTATAGGAGGTTGTTATTTTATAAATGCTAAAAAAAGTAAACCGCTTGACCATTTATATTTAGGCTATGACGCTGAAGATGATATTTCAAATTTAGAAACTATAATTAAGGATAAGAATTTTAGAATAATAAGTGATCCAGGAAATGAATTAGTAGCTAGCCTATTAAAAGATGGAGATATAGTAGGCTTGATTGATGGGAAAGCAGAATTTGGAGCTAGAGCTTTAGGTAACAGAAGTATTTTAGCAAATCCCAGCCTCAAAGGCTCTGTTCAAAGAATTAATGAGGCTATCAAGAATAGAGATTTTTGGATGCCCTTTGCCCTTTCAATATTGGATGAAGTGCATGAAGAATATATAAGCAATCCTAAGAATTTTAGCTCGCCATTTATGGCTATTGGTTTAGATTCAAAAAAGAGTACATATGAATCTATACAAGCAGGCACTCATCCTTATGATAGGTCTGTAAGACCTCAATTTGTGAGAAAGGATGCAAACTTAAATTACCATAGTTTAATAGATGAATTCTATCGAATATCAGGGATTCCAGCCCTACTAAATACTAGCTTTAACTTACATGGTGAACCAATAGTTAACAATATTAATGATGCTGTTAGGACGTTTGAACTTTCTGGTTTAGACCATCTCTTTATTTGCAATAAATTCCTATTGAGTAAGAATTAATACTTTGTATAAAGCCTATTTGGTTTAAGCTACACTCAATATTTTCAGTGGTTTTATTATGATTCAGGAAATAAGTATTCTCTCTAAAAACATTAATACTTCAAATAAATGGTTATTGATTGGGGTCAAAGAAAGGGAGATTCTTAATGAAAATAATTTTAAAAATCAAGACAATAAAAATAAAATTAAATTTTTCTTTCTCATATTTTTAAGCTTCTTAAATATTTTAGTTACTTTTTTTATACATAAATGGTCCGGTTTGAAAGGGGGATTTGAATCTCTTCCCGAACATTTGGTAGTGAAATCTGACAGAAGTTATAGGCATCATAATTATTTAAGGCATATAAATAAAAATAAAGTTTATCCCTATAGAATTTTTGAAGTTTTTAATCGAAAGAGTTATGCAAAGCTAAAGAAGTTAAAATTTTCTAAAATTCTATTTCATTTTATAAAGCAATATCAGTTAATAAATAAGTTTTGTGAGGAATATAGAGGACTTAGGATTAGTAAACTGGTTAAAGAAAATGCCTTATTAAATTTAGCTCCTTACTCCTTCTTTTTAGCTTTATTTGAAGAGATAAAGCTAGATACCCCTAAGATAAATATTTTTCATAGCGGCTCTCATTTATTGGCTCTGGCAGCAAATAATTCGGGAATTTCATCTACTCATTTAACACACGGCCTTGTTATCAACAATTTGTATTCTAGTTATGCTGACGATGATCACATTTATGTTTATTCAAAGGAGGAGGCAAATTTTTTTGAAGAGTTTTGGCCAAATGCAAAAGTTTCAATATATCCAATGCGAAAAGTGGAAACAAAGTTAAAAAAAATAATAGGCTTCTTACAATATGAGTCTACCTTCGATGATGTCAAAAAAAAAGACCTGTTGGATTTATTAAATTTCTTTAATGGGATGTCTTATCAAGTCCTTGTAAAGCCTCACCCTGCTACTGATATTGAATCTATTAAAGCCTTAAAAGCTTTATCAAATGATTTAAATATATTAGAACATGATGAAATTTCTACAAATGAATTGCTGGTCGAGCAATCTCCAATGTTTACTTTTGGTTGGTCATCTACCGCACTATGTGAATCATTAAGAAGTGGAATAATCCCTATTAATTTATCTCCTGAAGATGATGAGCATATGTTTATGCCTTATCCTTTTTCTAAAAGGGCTTTATCTTGGGCAAAAGACAAAGAATTAATTAAAGGTATAGTTGAAAATAAAGTAGATTACCTAGGCGCTCTTGCTCATTTAATAGATCAATAATTTAGGTATTAAAAATTACAAATTTTGTTTTCTGTCTAGAAATTTAAGTACACTAGGATAATGTTTAACTCAAATAATCAGGTCTATGTCATAGCAGAGGCAGGGGTAAATCATAATGGTGACTTAATAAGAGCATTAGAAATGATATCAATAGCCAAAGATGCGGGTGCAGATGCAATAAAATTTCAAACAGCAGTACCAGAAGATGTGGTTACTAGATCCGCTTCTAAAGCAGAGTATCAAAAAAATCCAAATGATAATGGGCAGACTCAATTAGATATGATAAAAGAAATACACCTCCCTTTATCTGATTATAAGACACTGAAACATGAATGCGACGCATGCGGTATAGAGTTTATGTCTTCGGCATTTGATCTCAAAAGTCTTAAATACTTAAGAGATTTAGGTCAGAATTTTTTTAAGGTTCCGTCTGGTGAAATAAATAATTACCCATATTTATACGCTGTCGGCAAAATCTCTAAACCGGTCATTTTATCAACTGGTATGTCTACTTTAGTGGAGGTAAATCAGGGAATAGATGTTCTGTTGGAGGCGGGGCTCACAAAAGAATTTATCACATTGTTACATTGCAATACAGAATATCCAACCCCTATTGAAGATGTTAATTTAAATGCTATGTTAACTTTAAGGGATGAATTCAATCTTTCAGTGGGTTATTCAGATCATACTCTTGGACAGGAAGTATCTATTGCAGCAGTTGCGATGGGCGCAAAGGTTATCGAAAAGCATTTCACCTTAGATAAGGAGCTACCTGGACCTGATCATCGAGCTAGTTTGGGGCCGAATGAATTATCTAACTTTGTAATAGCTATAAGAAATATAGAAAAATCCTTAGGATCTTTTGTTAAAAAGCCTTCACCTAGTGAATTTAAGAACATTGAAATTGTCAGGAGATCAATAGTGGCAAAAGAATCTATTAAAAAAGGAGATTTGTTTACAGAAGACAATGTGACAACTAAGAGGCCAGCACTTGGAATTTCTCCTATGAAATGGAAGGAGATACTAGGAACTAAAGCTTCAAAAGATTATCATCTGGATGACTTAATAGAATAAAGATATGCTGACTAAAATTAAAGACATTCAATCTAGATCTTAGACTTTTAAAATGATTGAAGAATTCAATACTCTGGTAAGAGATTTATATAAAACCTCAGATGTTATTTCTTTGCATGAACCATGCTTCATTGGCAAAGAAAAAGAATATTTATCTGAAGTTATAAGTTCTACTTTTGTTTCCAGCGTTGGAAAATCAATAGGAGAATTTGAAAAGAAAATTGCAAGTTATATGGGCTTAGATCATGCTGTAGCAACTTCAAATGGAACTTCAGCTCTACACTTGTCTCTATTAGTATCAGGAGTTAGTCAGAATACTGAAGTAATAACTCAGTCTTTAACTTTTGTAGCGACATGTAATGCTATAGATTATTGTGGAGCAAGCCCAGTTTTTGTTGACATAGATAAAGAAACTTTGTCTATGTCGCCATTAAGTTTATTAGAATTTTTGGATAAATATGCAGAAGTCAGAGATGACGGCTCATGTTGGAATAAAACATCAGGAAAAGAGATAACGGCTTGCTTGCCTATGCACTCATATGGCTTTCCAGCCGCCATTGAAGAAATAAACCTTATTTGTTCTAGATTCAACATTCCTTTAGTTGAAGATTGTGCAGAATCTTTGGGAAGTTTTTATCACAAAAAACATACTGGCTCTGAGTCACTTTTATGTGCTCTCAGTTTTAATGGCAATAAAATAATTACTACAGGTGGTGGAGGCATGGTGTTAACAAACAACCTTGATTTATCAAATAAAGTAAGACACCTCTCTACAGTAGCAAAGATAGAGCACCCTTGGGAATTC
Organism: SAR86 cluster bacterium; assembly: GCA_029268615.1. Classification (NCBI taxonomy): domain Bacteria; kingdom Pseudomonadati; phylum Pseudomonadota; class Gammaproteobacteria; species SAR86 cluster bacterium. The sequence goes on from JAQWNM010000007.1 coordinate 22,252, forward strand.
AATCACGATAAGGTGGGTTTTAATTATAGGATGCCAAATTTAAATGCAGCTCTTGGACTGGCACAAATTGAATCCTTAGATAAATTTTTGGTTAGTAAAAAATCTTTAGCTAGCTGTTACTATGATTGGGGAAAAGAAAGAGGAATGGTTTTTCATAGAGGGCAACAAGATACTTCACCAAATTACTGGCTAAATTGTTTAATCACTGAAAATCTTGAATCAAGAGACAAGTTTATTAGAGAAACAAATAAAAATAATATAAGAACTAGGCCTTCATGGAATCCTGCCCATTCTTTACCCCCTTATCAAGATTGCCAAAGAGATAGACTAGAAAATACATCTTGGGCTTTTGAAAGACTTGTGAATGTTCCTAGTTCTCCAATTTTAGATCTATGAGTAGAGTAGACAATTTTCTTATAATAGGCAGTGGAAGTATGGCCCGTCGTCATTCTCAAAATTTGAGGCTATTGTTTCCTAAAAGCAAAATAGGTAATTTACCCGGTTCGTCTTCCAACTCAAATATAGAAAACTCCTTGGTAGACGAATTATTTCAAAGTCCAGAAGAGGCAAGGAAATTTAACCCTAAATTTGTGGTAGTTGCATCATCGGCTAATTTACATTTAACTAATGCGGCAGAGTTTTTGCAACATGATATACCAACATTAATAGAGAAGCCCTTATGTAAAGACCTGGAGGAATTTAAAAAATTTAAAAGGCTTTTATTCAGTAAAAAAAACCTTTTAGATTTTGGCTATTGCTTAAGATACCAAGAGGGAGCCTTAAAATTTAAGGAAATAATTACTTCCAGAATTCTGGGGAAGGAATATTCTATCATTGTAAACGTAGGGCAATATTTACCTGAGTGGCGACCGGGGCTAGATTATAAAAAAAGTGTTTCAGCAAATAAGAGTTTGGGTGGTGGTGTTTTATTAGAGCTCAGCCATGAATTAGATTATTTAAATTGGATATTCGGCATTCCAGATTCAGTATTTTGTAATATTTTGAGTATAGGGAATTTAGATATAGATGTTGAAGATAATATTGATGCAATATTAATGAAATCAAGAGGTTGTAATATTAATCTCCATATGGACTTTTTACAAAAACCACCTACTAGGTTTTGCAAAGTTATAGGTGAAAATGGAGTTTTAATATGGAACCTCTTAGAAAATTCAATTTCTTTAGAAAATAAAAATGAGAAAAAAACATTATTTGAAGAGCCAGATTTGGATCGTAATAAAATGTTTTTAGATATGTTGTCTCGCTTTTCTATTTTAGCGAATGGTGAGTTAAACCCTCTTATTTCTCTTGAAGAAGCTCTAAATGTTATGCATCTTATATCTGGTTTAGAGCTATCTCATCTTCAGAGGTGCGCAATAAATATAAAGAGAATTTAATGACAATGAAAACTTTTGCTTTTATATTTGCCAGAGGCGGCTCTAAAGGTCTTCCGGGCAAGAACTTAAAAAAATTAGGCAATACCCCTTTAATAGGCCATTCAATAAATCTTGCTAAGTCTATAGATCTAGTTGACGAAGTTTTTGTATCCACAGAATCAAAAGAAATAAAAAGCGTCTCAAAAGATTTTGGTGCAGAAATAATAGATAGACCATCATCGCTCGCTTTAGATGAGAGCTCTGAATGGGAGGCTTGGCAACATGCTGTAAAGCATTTAGAGTCTAAGAATAGACATTTTGATTATTTCCTTAGCCTGCCGCCTACTGCACCTCTTAGGCAAGAGTCAGATGTATTGAAGTGTTTTGATTTAATTGCGAGTAATGTAGATGTCGTCATAACAGCTTCACCCTCTCAAAGAAATCCTTACTTTAATATGATTTTTAGAGAAAAAGATGGCACTTCTAAATTAATCTTTGAAACCAATCCAGTTCATAGACGCCAGGATGCTCCAGAAGTGTATGACGTTGCAACGGCAGCATATTTATCAAAACCATCTTTTATTCTTAATAATAATGGAATTTTTGATGGAAAAGTCAAGTCAGTTATAATTCCTAGAGAAAGAGCTGTGGATATTGATGACCAAACTGATTTTTTACTAACTAAAACTCTGTATGAAGAATAACTTAAATTTAAAAGGAAAAACAATCATCCTAGCAGGGGCTTTAGGAAGAATAGGTAAAACCTTATCTAATGATCTTCTTGAACAAGGTGCATCTGTAATAGCTTTAGATATTCAAGAATCTAACCCTAAAGAGCACAAACATCAGGAGCATAAAGATTATGATTATCAAATGGGAGATGTATCAAATGGTGCGTCAGTTGATTCTTTGTTTGATTATGGGGTAAAAAAGTACGGAAAAATAGATGGAGCCATAAATACTTCTTACCCACGTAATGAGAACTTTGGAAGACATTTTTTTGACGTAGAGTATGAAGATTTTTGTGAAAATATCTCTTTACATTTAGGAGGATATTTCTTGTTCATGCAAAAATGCGCTAAATTTTCTGCTTTAAATGATCTGTCCTTTTCTTTGGTTAATTTTTCTTCAGTATATGGTGTAATTGCACCAAAATTTGATATGTATGAAGGAACAGATATGACTGTTGCAGTCGAATATGCAGCCATAAAACCAGCTATTCAACATCTTACAAAATATGTTGCTGCCTATACTAAAGGCTCTAATTTTAGAGTTAATTGTATTTCCCCAGGAGGTATTCTTGATGGTCAAGATCCAAAGTTTTTAGAAAGATACAAAAAAAATTCTAGAACGAAAGGCATGTTAGACCCTGAAGATCTTAGTGGAACGGTTTTGTTTTTATGCTCTGATATGTCTAAATCTATTTGCGGTCAAAATATTATTGTTGATGATGGTTTCACTTTATAAATATTAATTTATAGTATTTATTGAGGGCCGCTGACAATTTTTTTAAATAAATAACATGAGTCAATATAAGTACCTTAGCATTCCCGCAATATTTATCTTAGAGGCAGAGATGCCCCAAGAGATGCTTGATGAGATTAATAGTTATTTAGATAAGGCTATTAATTCTGATTTATCTTTAACAAATGCTGACAGATTAATAGGTCAGGGAGAAACGATAGAGCAATTGAGGCTTGACCCTAAAGAAAAAGCGTTTGGAGCCTTTTCTGAAATAGTTTTAACTTTGGGAGTAGAATATATCAAACGATATTCTGAAAACACAAAAGAATACTTCAGAAAAACTAAGAAATTAGAGATAGATTCTCTTTGGTCCGTCCATAGCTATGCAGGAGATTACAACCCCCTCCATGATCATCTAACAAAAACTACGATGGGTATTTCGTTTACGGGCTGGACTAAAATCCCAGAACAAATAGGTTCGCACGGCATCGATATGTATAATGCTTCAGGAGCTAGCGATGGCTTTATTAATTTTACTTGGGGAAGTACTTCTCTTACAGATAAAGAACGTTTAAGGCCCAAAAATAACATTTTACTAGAACCTAAAGAAGGCAAACTACTTTTCTTTCCTTCCTGGGTTCAACATACAGTTTATCCTTTCAGGGGCGAGGGAGAAAGAAGGACTATAGCTGGAAATATAAATTGTTGGGATGTTGAAGACAAATAAATGAACTTTACAGTTAATATAATAATTTTTTATAAGCACTTCTTCTGGAGAGCTATAACCAATATTTTTATAATTTCAATTTTAGTCCTGCTGCCTTTAAAAATTTTTTCCTTGGACCCCTGTCCTGAAGAACCAACAGTAGTTTGGGACAATTGCTCAGGATCTTTCCTATATCAAGGTGGAGAAATGTATTCAGGTGATTGGAAAGACAATTTATTTCATGGAGAAGGAGTATATTTTTACCAAAATGGAGATAGATATATAGGAGAGTTCAAGGAAGATCTTCCAGATGGACAAGGAGCTTATTCATACCAAAATGGGGATATCTATTCTGGCGGATGGCAAAAAGGAAAAAGACATGGCAAGGGAGTTTACGCACACAAAGTAGGTGAGTGGGAAAATGACCTTTATATAGGTAATTTTGTAGAAGACAAGAAGCAAGGTTATGGGAAATATACTTACGCAGACGGTACAAGTTATGAGGGTTTATTTTTTGAAGATTTAAGGCATGGCTTAGGTCGCTATATCTATCCAGATGGAACTTATTTGGATTTAAATTGTGTAAAGGATAACTGTTCGGAGTAAGGAGATAACTATGAGTACTTTAGAAAAAAAGAATAGGTTTTGGGTAATGAAAGATAGGCCATCTGGGCATAACTTTTCAGATGTATTAGAGCTTTTAGAAGAGTCTAACTTGGAAGTTCCTGTTGGGTGTTTTGCAACTAAGAATTTGTATATATCTATGGATGCTGGCACGCGTATGTACATGACAGACAGAGAAGACTCATATCAGCCCCCAATACCTATTGGAGAAAAGTTGATGGGAACTGTTCTTAGTGAGGTTATTGAAAGCAATCATCCTGATTTCATAGTTGGAGAAAAACTTAGGTCTTATGGTCAATGGGCAGATTTTTCAGTTGTAGATCCTAGTGCCATGTATCCAAGTAAAGTGGATGATTCTAAGATTGATATAGTAAATTATGTAGGCATCTTCGGGGCAAATGGATGGACAGCCTATACCGGGGTAATAGATACAGGCAGAGTTAAAGCAGGAGATACTTTTGTTGTGTCTGCAGCTGCGGGATGTACTGGCTTAATGGCAGGACAAATAGCAAAAATCTCTGGGTGCAAAGTAATTGGAATTGCTGGATCTGATGACAAATGCAATTTGATTATTGATGAATATGGCTTTGATGGAGCTATCAATTACAAAAAAGAAGATATTTCGGCAGAACTCAAATCATTGTGCCCTGAAGGCGTGAATGTTTATTTTGATAACGTAGCTGGATCCACTTTAGACGCTGTATTAGAGAATATGGCAAATTTTGGAGTTATAGCAGTTTGTGGTCTTATGGAAAATTATGGCTCAACAGAGAGGTTGCCGGGGCCTTATAACTATGATCTTATATTAATGAAAAGGTTAAGGTTTGAGGGATTCTTTTCTCCTGATTTTTATCATCGAGAATCAGAAATTAATCCCATTCTAGAAAGATGGAACGACCAAGGCCTTTTAAAGTTACCTATCGAGATTACTGAAGGATTAGAGAATTTAGTTGAGGCTTATTCAAAACTTTTTCAGGGAACTAATATTGGAAAAGTTGCACTTAAAGTTTAATTAGAGATCCCCTTCAGCTCTTATTTCACTTTGGTCAATAGTAAATTGCTTGCCATATCTAGCTTCTAATTTCTTTTGGTTCTCTGAGATTACTTCAACCGGGTCAAGTCCAAGAGACATACAAGCTGTAACCCAGTACCACATTATGTCTCCAAGCTCTCTTTTCATATGAAATATATTATCTTCATCAGCTGGCTTTCCTTGTAGAATCATTTTTTTAACTATTTCTACAAACTCTCCCCCTTCACTTCCTAGGCCCAAGGCGCCGGTTAATAGCCTAGGCACATCTATCGGAGAATTTTCTTGTATCCTATCTAGTGATTTTTTTAGAGCTTCGATATTTAAGCTTGGATCGCTAGTTACTTTAGTTACAAAATCACAATAAGTTGAAAAGAATTCTTTTGCTTCTGTCATATTGGTTATCCTTTTTTAAATATAATAACTTAAGATTATTATATTCTCATTTTATTTTATTTATTTAAAAAAAGAAGATGAAGTTGTTAGGCTAATTATATTTATCTTCTATAAAATAGACTTATGGACGTATCAAAAATTTTTGAAAATCTAAATGAAGCCCAAAGAAAAGCAGTTTCATCTGAGAATGCTTCTTTATTAGTTCTTGCAGGGGCAGGGTCAGGCAAGACAAGAGTCATAGCCCACAGAGTAGCATGGTTGGTGGAAATTCTAGAAATAAATCCACAGTCAATTCTAACCGTAACTTTTACCAATAAAGCTGCAAGAGAAATGAGAGATAGAATTGAGAACATAGTGGAAGCGCAGTTAGGAAATTTTTGGTGTGGCACTTTTCATGGAATCTCACATAGGCTGTTAAGGAGACATTGGGAAGAGTCTGGGTTAAGAAAAGATTTTTCTATCTTGGATAGCGAAGATCAGCTAAGGGTCATTAAAAGAGTATGTAAATCAATGTCGATAGATGAAGATAAGTGGCCGCCAAGACAAGCCCAGTGGTATATAAATAAACAAAAAGATGAAGCGAGGAGGCCATCAGAAATAGACTCTGATAAGGATTACTTTAATGAGCAGATGACAAAAATATATACACAATATGAAGAAGTTTGTCACCGAGAAAGTCTAGTTGATTTTGGTGAATTATTATTTAGGACTTTAACTCTTTTAAAATCTAATCCAGATATTCTTTCCCATTATCAAAGACATTTTAATCATATTCTTGTAGACGAATTTCAGGATACTAATGAAATACAATATCAATTTTTAAAGTTACTTAAAGGACCAGATGGGAATATAACGGCTGTAGGAGATGATGATCAATCTGTTTATGGTTGGAGAGGGGCAAAGAGTGAAAATTTAATGAGGTTTTCCAAGGAATTCTTAGGTTCAGAAACTATAAAGTTAGAACAAAACTATAGATCCTCTCAAGTTATTTTAGATGCTGCTAACACTGTGATTAGGAATAATCCATCCCGTATGGGCAAGGAGCTCTGGACAGAGGCAAAAGAGGGAGAGGCTATATCAGTTTATAGAGCCTTTAATGAGGAGGATGAAGCAAAATATGTAGTTTCTTCAATAAAATCTTGGTTAGCTCAAGGAGGAAGTTTAGATGAAGCTGCTATTTTATATAGATCTAATGCCCAGTCGAGAGTTCTGGAAGCTGCAATCTTGAGAGAAGACTTGCCTTACAGGATATACGGAGGCGTTCGTTTTTATGAGAGAGCTGAAATAAAAAATGCCATGGCTTATCTTAGATTGGCTTCAGGTAACGAAGATGATGCAGCTTTTGAAAGGGTTATAAATATTCCAACTAGGGGAATAGGTAAAAAAACATTAGAGTTAATAAGGCTGGAAGCAAAGAATAGTAATTTATCTTTATGGAAATCTTCTGAAAATTTGGTTGATACAAATAGCCTTTCACCTAAAGCCCTTCAATCAGTTCAAGGTTTTTTATCTATCGTAAAGAATCTGAGGCTAGAAATAAAAGACTTAAATCTAAGGAATTTAGTGGATCATGTGGTCCAAATGAGCGGCCTTATAGAGTTTCATAAAAAGGAACCGGGAGAGAAAGGGAGAACAAGAGTAGATAATCTAGAAGAGCTTGTATCAGCTGCAGGAGAATTTGAAATGATACCTATAGAAGAAGATGAAGAAGAATCTAGCCCTGTAAGGAAATTTATAGATCATGCTGCCTTAGATGCAGGAGAGACGCAAGCCTTAGAGCATGAGTCAGCAATCCAATTAATGACCCTTCATTCTTCAAAGGGCTTGGAGTTTCCATTAGTATTTATTACAGGATTTGAAGAAGGTCTTTTTCCACATCAAAGATCTATAGAAGAAGCTGGGCAATTAGAAGAAGAGAGGAGACTCTGTTATGTAGGAATCACTAGATCTATGAAGAAGCTCCATTTCATTCATGCTGAGACTCGAAATTTATATGGTTCTGAAACATATAATCCTCCTTCACGCTTCTTGGAAGAAATACCCAAGGAGCTTATCAATGAGATAAGAGCAGCAAGAGAAAAACGTACATATCAGAAAAAGAATTCACCAGTAAATTCAGGACAAGTACCAGAGACAGATTTCTCTTTGGGGCAAAGAGTGAAACATACAAAATTTGGTGAAGGCGTAATTTTAAATTATGAAGGTCAGGGAGCAAATGCTAGGGTTGAAGTTAAATTTGGAAAAAGTTCTAGTAAATGGCTTATGGTAGAGTTTGCTAACTTATCTCCTGTATACTAGTTAATCAATCCCTTAAAATATAAATATGAAAAAAAATATTGTTTTATCTTTAGCTTTTTTATTATTAGTTAACTGTGGTCAGGGAAAAGAATCAAATACCGATACCCTTAACTCTAATTCTTCTGAAGTATACAAATGGAATATGGTGACAACTTGGCCAAAGAATTTTCCAGGACTGGGAATGGCTGCAGAGAACCTATCTAAATATGTTGAAGAAATGAGTAATGGCCGCTTATTAATTAAAGTTTATGGAGCTGGAGAGTTAGTACCTCCAATGGGAGTTTTTGATGCTGTATCTCAAGGAAATGTTGAATTAGGCCATGGAGCTTCTTATTACTGGACTGGAAAAGTAAAATCTTCTCAATTCTTTACCGCAGTTCCTTTTGGCTTAACCGCCCAAGAAATGAATGGATGGTTGCATCATGGGGGAGGTTTAGAATTATGGGAAGAAGCTTATAGCCCTTTCAATATTATTCCTTTAGCTGGAGGAAATACAGGTGTTCAAATGGCTGGATGGTTTAATAAAGAAATAAATTCTATCGAAGACATAAAAGGTATAAAAATGAGGATACCAGGACTAGCAGGAGAAGTATTTACTAGATTGGGAGCTGAGACTGTTCAACTGGCTGGGAATGAAATTTTTCTTTCTTTACAACAAGGAGTGATAGATGCTGCAGAATGGGTAGGACCCTACAATGATCTAACTTTTGGTTTTCACCAAGTAGCGGATTATTATTATTATCCTGGGTGGCACGAGCCAGGCTCAACTCTTGAGATAATAGTAAATAAAGAGGCTTTAGACTCATTACCTTCAGATCTCAAAGCCATTATGAAATATGCTGCTAGAGCTGTAAACCAAGAGATGTTAGATGAGTACACGGCAAGGAATAACAGCGCTTTAATTGATTTAGTTAATAAGCATGGCGTAAAATTAAGAAAACTTCCAAACGATGTTTTAAGAGAATTAAGAATATTATCAGATCAAGTTATGAAGGAGTTTGTTGCAGACGATCCAATGGCTTCTAAAGTTTATGAATCTTATAGAGACTTTAAAAGAGATGTAATTAATTATCATGCAATCTCAGAAAAAGCTTTCATAGATGCAAGGGCTCTAGATTGAAGAGTATTTCTTTTAAAGAGTTAGGCATTCAAGATTATAAAAAGACTTGGGCATCTATGATCAATTATGTCCTTTCAAGAGCTCAATCAGATATAGATGAGGTTTGGTTCTTGGAACATAAGTCTATTTTTACATTGGGCTTGGGCGCTACTGAGGAAAATATACTTGATCCAGGGAGTATCCCTGTTCTTAGATCAGATAGAGGTGGCCAAGTAACTTATCACGGCCCAGGACAGCTAGTAGTTTATTTCATTATTAATATTAGGAGGTTGGGTTGGGGTCCAAAAACTTTAATAAGTAATTTAGAAAAAATTGTTATTGAAGTTTTATCTGATTTCAATATTCTAGGGACTAGGGAGCCTGGTAAGCCTGGAGTTTATGTAGAGGGAAAAAAAATAGCTTCTATCGGGCTTAAAATTAAAAGAGGTTATAGCTATCACGGTGTCAGCCTAAATGTAGATATGGATTTGGAACCATTTAAACGTATAAATACATGTGGTTATGATTCTTTAGAGGTTACTCAAATGAAAGATCATTGTCATATTTCATTTGATGAAGTTAGAAGTGCCTTTAAACGAAGTATACAAAAAAATTTACCCCTTAAAGCAGCATGAAATATTCTATAGATTTGATACCTTCTAAGACTATCAAGGAAGATGGAACGATTGCTATCAAGAACGGAATAAAACGAAATAAAAATTCTATGATTTCTCCATCCAAAAAACCAAAATGGTTGAGGATAACTACTTCCAATACTCAAGAATTTTTAACCACCAAAAGTGTAGTTCAGGACAATAATTTACATACTGTCTGTGAAGAAGCAATGTGTCCAAATATATCTGAATGTTGGAGTCATGGCACTGCAACCTTTATGTTAATGGGCTCTGTATGCACTAGGGCATGTAAATTTTGTGCCGTTGATACAGGAAATCCTAAAGGAAAATTAGATCCAAAAGAGCCCAAGAATGTAGCTCAGTCAATCAAATTAATGAAACTCAAGTATGCGGTACTAACTTCTGTAAATAGAGATGATTTAGAAGATGGAGGAGCGGAGCATTATGCTAAAACAATTCAAGAAGTTACTAATTCTTGTCCTGAGGTTATCGTAGAAGCACTGGTACCTGATTTTTGTGGAATAGAGTCTTCTATACAAATTCTAGTTAATTCAGGTGTACACGTTTTCGCACAAAATCTAGAAACTGTAGAAAGTCTGACTTATAAGGTAAGGGACCCTAGAGCTGGCTATCGTCAAACTCTTAATGTTTTGTCTTTAGCTAAAAAGATAAAGCCAAATATAATCACAAAAACTAGTTTGATGTTCGGTTTAGGCGAAAGTGATCTAGAGATTGAGAATGCAATGGATGATATATTATCTTCAGGAGTAGACGTTCTGACAATGGGCCAGTACCTCAGGCCTACATTAAATCATCTGCCGGTAGAAAGATGGGTGACACCTTCAGAGTTCAAGAATTATGAAGCTCTTGCTTTTTCAAAAGGATTTGTTGAGATTGCATCAGGTCCTTTAGTTAGATCATCCTATAGAGCAGATAAAATAGCTCATTTAGTAAGATAAAGAATTAAGGCCCGTATACTAGATTAGGAAGAGTTGTTATTAATTCAGGGAAAATGGATAAAATAACTAACAGAAAAATTTGAATTATTATAAATGGAATTACCCCTCTATACATTGCCATCGTTGGTAAATTGTCAGGGGCTACACTTCGAAGATAAAAAAGCGCGAACCCAAAAGGCGGTGTTAAAAAAGAAGTTTGTAGGTTAATAGCTATCATTATGCCGAGCCAAATAGGATCAACCCCCATAGCTAAAAGAACCGGACCTACGATAGGAACAACAACAAATGTGATTTGAATAAAATCTAGAATGAAACCCAAGAGGAAAATCATAATCATGACAACTAATACAGCGCTGAAAACACCTCCAGGCATTTGACTAAAAATATTAGAGACTAAATCATCCCCTCCAAATCCTCTAAAAACCAAAGAGAAAATTGATGAACCTATGAGGATCATAAAAACCATTGCAGTAATCTCGGCCGTAGTTTCTACTGCCGAAGTTAAGTTTTCCTTAGTAAGAGATTTTCTAGTATAAGATAAAATAAGGGCTCCTAGAGCTCCTACTCCAGAAGCTTCCGTAGGAGTGGCTATCCCTAGTAATATTGAACCCAGAACCATAGTTATTAATGCTAAAGGAGGCACTAGTGTTATAAGAATGACCTTCAGCCTACCTTCCTTGATTTTAATTTCATGAGCAGGAGCACTTTCAGGAGAAAAATATGCTTTTAATAGAACATAAAGTGCATACATTAATACTAAAATTCCTCCAGGAATTATTGCTCCCATAAACAAATCGCCTACTGATATAGTTTTTGCCGAAAAGTTTCCTATACTCAATTGAGATTGTTGGTAAGCTGCTGACAAAACGTCACCAAGGATTACAAGTGCTATAGATGGAGGAATGATTTGCCCTAAAGTTCCAGTTGCGCATATTGTTCCTGTGGCTAAACTTTGGTCATAACCTCTTTGGAGCATAATTGGCAGAGAGATTAAACCCATCGCTATTACGGTTGCTCCAACTATGCCTGTACTAGCAGCAATCATAGCTCCTACAATAATTACAGATATTGCTAGGCTCCCCCTAAAGCCACCAAAAAGATTTGCCATATTAGCTAATAAATCCTCTGCTAAATTTGATTTTTCTAGAAGTACACCCATGAATACAAAAAGTGGTACAGCTACAAGAGTAGTATTGGTCATATCTCCAAACATCCTATTTGGAATAGTTCCCAATAAAGATGCATCAAAATTACCAGTAATGATTCCTATAGCCGCAAATATTAAGGCTGTTCCTCCAAGAGAAAAAGCAACAGGAAATCCAGCTAAAAGGACGCAGCAAATAACCATAAACATAAGAAGCGGTATTAATTCAACCATGTTTAAATGTAGTGAAAGATTTAAGAATTTCCGAAATACTTTGTAGCCATAATAAAAAGCTCATAAGTAGTAAAAGGGTTTTCTGTAAATAAACAAAAGGCAAGCCTTCAGGTTCAGGAGAGGTTTCCATAATCTTCCACGAAAATTCTACAAACCCAAAGGAGTAAAAGAAAATAACTAGGCATAAAGGTTGTAATAAAAATATATTACCTAGCATATTAATTATAGACTTATTTTTATCAGACATATCTCTATAGAATATATCTACCCTCACATGGGCATCTCTTTTAAAGGCAAAAGACGCTCCTAGAAGGAAAAGCCCTCCATGAAGATAAAGCACAACATCTTGGAGTAGTACTGAACCAAGACCTAAGGCATATCTCATGATTACAACGACACAAGTAATAAGGACCATAAGCAAAACGAACCAAGAAGCAATTTTTCCAGTTAGCTCAGATACTCTATCTAGATTATTAATTAATTTACCCAAAGGGATTCTCCTTTGTTGTTATGCTCTTTCTTGTCTATAATTTATCTATGGATTTAAAATTTACTAAAGAAGAACTAGACTTTCAAACAGAAGTTCGTTCCTGGATTAAAGAAAACTATTCTACAGGAATGCAGGAAAGATATATAAAAAGTGCAAATGGTCATTTAACAAAAGATGAACATGTTCAGTGGCAAAAGGCTTTGTATAAAAAGGGATGGGCAGGAATTAATTGGCCTAAGGAATTTGGGGGAGCCTCTTTTGGGCCTTCACAAAAATATCTTTTTAATAAAGAGATGGCTGCAGCTCATGCTCCTTCTGTTGTTGCTTTCGGAGAAAAAATGGTAGCCCCGGTGATCATGGCTTTTGGGAATGAACAACAAAAAGAAAAGTATTTACCTAATATTTTATCTTCAGATACATGGTGGTGCCAAGGGTATTCAGAACCAGGTTCTGGATCTGATTTAGCCTCTTTAAATACAAAAGCAGAGGATAAGGGCGATCATTACCTTGTAAATGGAGCTAAAACATGGACTACTATGGCTCAGTATGCGGATATGATTTTTTGCCTTGTTCGAACTTCAAAAGAAGATATTCCTCAAAAAGGGATTTCATTCTTACTCATTGACATGAAGTCTTCTGGAATAGAGATACAACCCATAAATACTTTAGACAATACCCCTATAGGACACCATGAAGTAAACACAGTTTTTTTTGAAAATGTAAAAGTCCCTAAAGAAAATTTAATAGGTGAAGCAGGAAAAGGATGGACTTATGCTAAATATTTATTAGAGTTTGAAAGAGGAAATGGATATTCAGCAGAACTTTTTTCCCAACTACAAAAAATTAAAAAGGTCCTGAAAGGAGATGATGGATCTAAATTTAAAAATATTCACTATCACAAGAAAATAGCTGATCTCGATATCCAAATTTGCGCTATGGAAGCAACAGAGCTAAGAATTTTAGGCAGTTTATCAACAGGAGAGAATGTTGGCCCAGAATCTTCACTGCTTAAAACTAGAGGAACTGAAATAGGCCAAGCACTGACTGAATTGGCTGTGGAAATTGTAGATTACTATGCGCTACCTTTCAATAATCCTGGACCAGATTTAGGTCATAATGAAGATCCTATAGGTTATGAATTTGCTAACACTTCAGCCCCAAGGTATTTTAATTATAGAAAAGCAACTATTTATGCTGGTTCTAATGAAGTTCAGCGGAATATAATGGCCAAATTAGTTTTGGGCTTGTAATTATGATTATAGTGATAGCTCCAGCAAAAACATTAGATTATGAAACTGATCTTCCTACAGAAGATTATACTATCGCTTCTCATCTTTCTAAGACAAAAAAACTTATAAAAGAGCTAAGATTAAAAGATCCTGATAAGTTATCAAGCTTGATGGGTATAAGTGACAAGTTAGCAGTTTTAAATTTTGAAAGGAATATGAACTGGTCCTCTCCAAAGAAGCTATCCAGGAATTCTAGGCAAGCTCTTTTTACCTTTAAAGGAGATGTATATATAGGGCTGGAAGCATATTCTATGTGTGATGAAGGTATTAAATATGCTCAGAAGCATTTGAGAATTTTATCAGGGCTATATGGGCTATTAAAACCCCTAGATTTGATTTCTCCATATAGACTAGAAATGGGAACAAAATTAGAAGTTGGAAATCACAGAAACCTTTACGAGTTTTGGGGCAATGATCTTACTGAATCAATTAATAGAGACTTAGATGATCAGAAAAATACCACGATAGTGAATTTAGCATCTGTAGAATATTTTTCTTCAATAAATAAAGAAAATTTATCAGGAAAAGTTGTAAGCCCTATATTTAAAGATTATAAAAATGGTCAATATAAAATCATTAGCTTTTTTGCTAAAAAGGCTAGAGGCATGATGGCTCGTTTTATAATTGAAAATAAGATAGATGATCTTAATGGATTAAATAATTTTAATGTTGCTGGTTATAAATATAATAGTAAGGAGTCTACAGATTTATTTCCTGTTTTTCTGAGGCGACAGATTTAACCGCTAAACTCCCCATCAAGATACTTTCTTCTAGGAAGTAAGTTTTCAAATTCAGCTTCTTTCTTTTCAGCTTTTGCTTTGAATGCAACTGACATTTCATCATTTATCCCCATTGCCGTATTCCAAAGAGCAACATAATTTAGAGATTCTTCAATAGAGTGATCTCTACTAAAGTTCAACATTTCCTTAGTTGAAGTTATTGCTAAAGGGCCTTTAGAAGCTATTTCTTTAGCTATTAACATCACTTCTTTAATCATTTCTGCTTGCGTATCATAAATTTTATTTACTAGTCCAAATTTCATTGCCTCTTCAGGCATAAATCTTCTACCGGTATATGCCAGTTCCCTGACTACTCCTTCTGGGATTAATCTTGGAAGTCTCTGAAGAGTTCCAACATCAGCAGCCATGCCAATATTAATTTCCTGAATACAGAAAAAAGCATCATTTGTGCAGAATCTCATATCAGTAGCGGTAGCTAGATCTACTCCACCGCCTACACAAGCTCCTTGGATTGCTGCAATTACAGGAATTCTAGCTTTCTCTAAGCAAGAAATACTGTGTTGAAGATCCAGAGTAACTCTGAAACCGGCTTCTTTTCTCATTCCTAAATGAGCTTTTGGTTGTTCAGAACTGCCAACAAAATTAGCTAGGTCCATTCCAGCACAAAAGTGTTTTCCTTGAGCAGAAAGAACAATAACCCTCGCCTTTCCTTCATCTGATATTTTTTCAATTAATGAAGGAAGTTCAGACCAGAAAGCTTTATTCATTGAATTAAACTCATCTGGTCTGCTCATTTGTATATGCGCAATATTATTTTCAATTTCGTATGTAAAACAGGTATAAGTCATTTTTTTCCTTGTTGTTAAGTTTGATTAAGGGATTGTTTGATCTCATTCATTCTATTTTTTAAGTCATCTACTAAATCAAATGCTTTATGATGAGATAGTACAACTTTTCTCTCTCTGCTTAATAAATTAAGACCTTTAATTACCTCTTCTAAATTTTCTTTTGTTTTTTCTTCGTTTATCATTGTGCTCATTCGTCCTTCTTAATAGGATATTATTGTAAAATAATTTATTTAATAAGAATATGGATTTAGAAAAACTAGCTAAAAAAGTTTTGGAGATATCTTCTTCAGCTTCTAAGGCTGTTATGGCTGTATATGATAGTGGAGATATAAACCAAGAGAATAAAGATGATGGTTCTCCTCTTACGGAAGCAGATCTGAATTCAAATAGAATAATATGTGATGGTTTAAAAGGCATCCAATTAGATATACCTATATTATCAGAGGAGCAGTCAGTTGAAGCTGATTTATCAATTAATACTTTTTGGCTTGTGGACCCTTTAGACGGTACAAAGGAGTTTTTAAATAGGAATGGAGAATTTTCAGTAAATATCGCTTTAATATCAAATAATTCACCAGTTTTGGGTATAGTTCAAGCTCCTGCTATCGATGAAGTTTATTTAGGAATGGCTGAAATAGGTGCTTTTAAGATAAAAAGTAAATCTAAAGAAAGAATAAGCTCAATCCCCATGACAAAAGATCTATGTAGGATTGTAGTAAGCAGAAGTCACCAGAGTAGTAAAGACACTAGATTAATAAGGATGGCAGGCAGAAATTTTAAAAAGGTGGAACTACTTAAGGCTGGAAGCTCTTTAAAGCTCTGCAGGGTTGCAGAGGGTTTAGCAGATGTCTATCCTAGACTTGGCCCTACATATCAATGGGATATTGCTGCTGGTCAGGCAGTTTTAGAAGCGGCCGGAGGAGAAGTTAGGGCCTTGAATGGCAACAGGTTAAGTTACATATTTAATCGAGATCAACTTAACCCTGAGTTTCTTGCTTTAGGGAATAAAGGTGAAGATTGGCAGCCACTTCTCATAAAGTAATATATTCAATTTATTTTCTAGAATTCAGCTATAAACTCCTTTTTTGGTAAAATTACCCTTAAATATGTAGAATAGTGAACAAAATGGCTATAGAAAAGATAAAAACAGAGAGCAAATCTAGCAATACAGCATTGCAGCCAATGGATATATCTTTGCCGGGTAAAGATTTACAGGCTTATATTAATTCCGTGCATGGCATTGGTATTCTTACTAAGGAAGAAGAGAAGCAATTGGCAGAGGACTATTATTATAATGGAGATTTAGAGGCAGCGAGAAAACTAGTTTTGGCTCATTTGCGGTTTGTAGTCCATGTGGCCAAGTCATATTCTGGTTATGGATTATCTGAAGCTGATCTAATTCAAGAGGGTAATATCGGTTTAATGAAAGCTGTAAAACGTTTTAATCCAGAGGTAGGAGTTAGGCTAGTTTCTTTTGCGGTTTATTGGATTAAAGCAGAAATTCATGAATATGTTTTAAGAAATTGGAAAATAGTAAAAATAGCTACTACTAAGGCCCAAAGAAAACTATTCTTTAATTTAAGAAGCAAGAGCAAGAAGCTTAACTGGCTCTCTGAAGAAGAAATTGGTGCAATATCAAAAGATTTAGGTGTAACTCCTGAAGAAGTCAGCGAAATGGAAAAAAGATTAAGTGGCTTAGACATTCCTTTCGATCCGTCTAACGATGATAGCGATAATGAAACTTCTTTTGCACCAGCAAATTATCTAGAAGATAGAGATGCTGACCCTTTGGAGATCCTTGAAGAACAAAACCTATCAGAGATAAATAAAGAAAAGCTTCATTATGCACTTAAACAGCTCGATCCTAGAAGTAGAGATATTTTGAATGATAGATGGCTTAACGAAGATAAATTAACGCTTCATGAACTAGCGGATAAGTATAAGATTTCAGCAGAAAGAATTAGACAAATTGAGCAAAGCGCAATGGAAAAAGTGCGAATAAATTTGTAATTCAATTAATTCACAGTTTCCTTAACTAAGAACACTAATATGATCATAAGGGCGAATGGCGAGTCTCTAGAGATTGAAGATAGTTCAACAGTAAAATCCTTATTGAAAAAGTTAGATATTCCAGAGACTAGGATAGCAGTGGAATTAAATAAAGAAGTTATATCTAGATCTAAAATTTTAGAAACGGTTTTACAAGACGGTGATGAAATAGAGATTGTAAAGGCAATAGGAGGAGGGTAATGGATCCTTTAGTGATAGCAGGGAAACAGTATAATTCTAGATTACTTGTAGGAACAGGGAAGTACAAAGATTTTGAAGAAACACTTCAGTCTATAAAAGCAAGTGGAGCAGAAATAGTAACAGTTGCTATTAGAAGAACAAATATAGGTCAAGATATTTCAGAACCTAATATATTAGATTATCTATCACCAGAAAGCTTTACTATCCTTCCCAATACAGCCGGGTGCTATACATGTGAAGATGCTGTAAGAACTTGTAAATTAGCAAGAGAATTATTAGAAGGTCATAATTTAGTAAAGCTCGAAGTGCTCGGTAATGAAAAGACACTATATCCCGATATGCCAGAAACTATAAAAGCAGCAGAGATCTTAGTAAAAGATGGTTTTGATGTAATGGTTTATTGCACTGATGATCCAATACAAGCAAAAAGGCTGGAAGAGATAGGTTGCGTATCAGTTATGCCTTTAGCCTCACCCATAGGCTCAGGCTTAGGAATTATTAATCCTCATAATATAAAAATAATTCTTGAAGATGCAAATGTTCCTATCATTGTAGATGCAGGAGTAGGAACGGCATCTGATGCCACAATAGCAATGGAGTTAGGCTGTGAAGGTGTTCTAATGAATACAGCAATAGCTTTAGCAGATAAGCCTATACTAATGGCAAGCGCCATGAAGAAAGCTATTGAATCTGGAAGAGAGGCATATTTAGCAGGAAGAATGATAAAAAGGCCTTACGCTTCTGCTTCTTCTCCTGTAGACGGAATAATAGACTGATAGGCTATTGGAAAGAAAACTAAAAAGTTTTGTTTTGCATGGCAGAATGACAAGAGCTCAAGGTTATGCCATAAAAAATTATTGGCATATTTTTGGAATATCTAATGAGAATACAAAAGACTTAGATCAAATCTTTGGAAGACGTGCAAAGAAAGTTTTAGATATAGGATTTGGAGCTGGCGAAACTTTAATTGATTTAGCTCAAAATAATCTAGAAAAAGATTTTATAGGAATAGAAGTGCATAAGCCTGGTATAGGCTCTTTAATAAGTAAGATTAATAAATTATCTTTAAAAAATATTAGAGTTGTCCAGCAGGATGCAGATATTTATTTACAAGAATTAAGTAATAAGAATAAGTTTGAAGCCGTAATACTCTTTTATCCTGATCCTTGGCCAAAAAGGAAACATAAAAAAAGGAGGCTTGTAAACGAAGAATTTATTATCAAATTAGAGAGAGTTTTGGAAAATAAAGGGATCTTAATTTGCAAAACAGATTGGAAAGATTACGGCGAGCAAATCTATAATTTATTATCAAGCAATAAAAATTGGATAGAATTATCGTATCCTCAATTGCCTAGTGATTTTAAATTTTTTACCGAGACAAACTTTGAAAAAAAAGCAAAACTTGAAGGAAGAGAATCAAACTTTCTTTTATTCAAGAAAGTTTAAATCCTGAGTTGTTTTAAAAATTTATCAAAAGCAATAGCTCTATGACTTAAAAGATTTTTTTTTGCTTCTGGCATTTCTGCAAAAGTTAAATTTTCTTTAGGGATAAAAAAAATTGGATCATATCCAAATCCTGAATTTCCAGATGGAGATTCAGTTATATAACCTTCTATACTTCCTTCAAATATAGAAGGTTTTTCACCATTTCCTTTGTTATAAGCTATACAGCATGTGAATTTTGCTTTTCTTTTTATTGTATCTATTCCAGATAGTTTATTTAAAAGTTTTTTAATATTATCTTCTGAAGATCCAGATTTAGAGTACCTAGCAGAATAAATACCAGGCGCACCTTTTAAGTATTCTACTTCTAGCCCCGAGTCGTCAGCTAAACTTGGCTTTCCAGTCTTTTCAAATATATGTAAGGTCTTTAAGGCAGCATTTTCTGAAAAAGAATTCCCTGTCTCTTCTGGAAACGGAATGGCTGCGGAGGGAGGCAGTATAAATTGAAGGTCTTCTTTTTTGATTAAATTACTAAACTCTTGAACTTTATGAATATTCTCAGTTGCTAAAATAATTTTTCTTAACATGATCTATTCAGTCTGAAAGTTTATACATGGCATAGTGAGAAAGTAGATTTGGTAATATATTCAGATGAGTTGAAGTTTTATTCGAGGAAGAAATTAATATTCTATCCATGATATTTATATTTAAGGAATTGCAGAGGTCTTCAAAATCTTTCAAAGTACATATGTGTAAATTTTCAGATTCATACCATGAACTAGGATGAGGTCCAGATATAGGCATTCTTCCTTTTAAGAGTAGAGATAATCGGCTACTCCAATGAGCAAAATTAGGAATTGTTACAATGCTATTTTTACCTATTCTTGTAATTTCTTTAAGTGCTTGATCTGGTTTTTTTAGAACATGAATTGTCTCGCTAAGAATTACAGTCTCAAAACTCTTAGTCCCTATATTCTCTAGGCCATCATCAATATCTTGCTGGATAATGTTGAGGCCTTTTTTTAAGCAAGCCTCAATATTTTTATTACCTATTTCTATTCCATAACCTTTTATTGCAAGGGAATTAGATAATTCTTCTAAAAGCTCTCCTTCTCCACAGCCCAGATCTAAAACTGAACTTCTAGGTTCTAACCATTTTGACATTAGCTTTAAGTTATTCATATTAATTAGTTAAAAAAGCATTAATAGCATTTACATATCTTTCTTCTGGAAATAAGAAAGAGTCATGCCCATGAGATGAATTTACCTCTAGATAGCTTACTTCCTTTTTTGAAGCTAGAAGAGCATCTACAATTTCTTTAGACCTTTCAGGTGCAAACCTCCAATCAGTTGTAAAAGATACTACTAGTATTTTTGATTGAATTGGAGAGAGAGTTTTAATTAGATCTCCATCATTCTCGAGTGCTGGATCAA
Source organism: SAR86 cluster bacterium (assembly GCA_029268615.1). Lineage (NCBI taxonomy): Bacteria > Pseudomonadati > Pseudomonadota > Gammaproteobacteria > SAR86 cluster bacterium. The sequence continues at coordinate 42,711 of JAQWNM010000007.1, forward strand.
AGTAATCTAGAAGTTTTGTCATTAGAAGGTAAGTATTTGCATCAAAGCGATCTGAAAACACATCCCCTTGATGTCTTAAATAACTTTCGACTTGGAAATCAACCTCAAATCCAAAATTTAATTTTCCTTCTCTTAGCTCTCTGCCAAATTTATTTCTCATAGCCTCATCAGATAGATAGGTTATATGGCCTACCATTCTAGCTAGACCTAGTCCTTTTTTTGGAGATTCATTATTTTCAAGATAGCGGCCTTGATGAAAATCAGGATCAGAAATGATCGCTTGCCTTGCAACTTCATTAAAAGCGATATTCTGAGCACTTAATTTAGGAGCGGCGGCAATTATAGCTGCTTTTTTTATCCTATCTGGATAGGATATACTCCATTGCAATGCTTGCATACCTCCCAAGCTACCTCCTATAACGGCATGCCATTTATCTATCCCTAATAAATCAGCTAATTTTAGTTGAGAATTTACCCAATCTATAACAGTTAAAACAGGGAAATCAGGACCAAAAGGTCTATTTGTAACTGGATTTATAGAAGCAGGACCTGTAGTCCCATGGCAACCGCCCAGGTTATTAGGCGAGACTATGAAAAATTTATTAGTATCTATGGCTTTATCTGGACCAATTAATTCATGCCACCAACCCTGCCTTCCTTCTTCATTTAGTCCAGCGGCATGGTGATTTCCGCTTAAAGCATGGCAAATAAGAATTGCATTATTCCTTTCAGCATTAAGATTTCCATATGTTTCATATACAATTTCATAAGAATCAAGATCTCTTCCGCACTCAAGGTTTATCTTCTCTTCAATAAAAGCTTTTGTAGGTATAACTTTTCCTATTTCCATCATTCTTAATCAATAAAACATAAAAAAACCTGTCAGCTTTCACTCAACAGGTTATGAAGGTTTTAGCTGTATTTTCTTTAGCGCCCGCAATCTTTAACAAATCAGCGCATTGTCATTATAGTCTAAGTTCCTTATCTATGCTAAAAACCCATTAAAACTCCATAGGGAACACCCACTTGAATGGCAAAATTTCTGAATATTGTTTCTAAAAAATTTAAAGCAATAAAAGCTAATATAGGAGAAAAATCGATTCCACCCATAGGAGGTATTAATTTTCTAAAGGGCTGGAAAAGGGGTTCTGATAATTGAAATATTATTCTCACAGCTGGATGACTACTAGATGGTGATATCCAGCTTAGTATTATTCCTGCAAACATTGAATAAAATAGTATTTTAATTATTAAAAGAAAAACAGAAAAGAAGGACCACTCTAATAAATTAAAAAAATTAGCATTTAAGGCTCCAGAGATCACTATCAGGTATAAGCAGAATGACTGAATAATAATTGCACTAAAAAGACTGGCTATATCTATTCCAAAAATAGGCTTTATTGCAGTCCTAATAATCCCAGTAGGAATATCAGTGATTTTAATAATTCCTTGAACTATAGGATTAAAATAGTCAACTTTAAAAAGTCTAAATAAGAAACCAAAAAGAATAGCTAGCGTTAAAACATCACCGAGCGCTTTAATTAGATATATAGTTGCTTCAGACATATTTTAATTCCCCAACTCTTCAGATCTTTTTTTTGCTTCTTTTATGGCTAGCATAATACTTTCCTTGATACCTTCTTTTTCAAATACTTCAAGGGCTTTCTGAGTCACGCCCGCCGGAGAGGTAACCTTTTGTCTTAAGATAGTAGGCGAATCAGCGCTTAATTTTGCAAGTTGAGCAGATCCAATTATCATTTCAGCTATTAAATTTTTCGTTGTATTCTGGTCTAATTCTAATTCTTTGGAAGATTCTAAAAGAGATTCAATTAAATAGAATATATAGGCTGGTCCCGAACCTATTAAAGCGGTATAAAGATCTAAAGAACTTTCTTTTAGCCAGCAAGTAGTTCCGACAGAATTAAAAAGATTTTCAGCTATTTTTTTATCATTTGGGCTAACTTCGCTGTTAAATGAAAGAGCAGATACAGCAAGCTTAATACTAGCAGGAGTATTGGGCATTGCTCTGATAATTCTCTGTTCATTAGTCAGATTAGCCTCTATATCTTTGATTAAAACTCCAGCTACTATAGATATTAGTAAGTGTCTTTCTTTAGAAACTACTTGGCTTATACTTCTTAGAACGTCACTTATATTATGAGGCTTAACTGCTAAGACTACTGTATCGCAAGAATCAAAAATATCTATATTATCGTTAGAAGTTAGAATTTCAAAAGAGTCCCTCATATTTTCTAAATGTTCTGGTTCAGGTGAGCTTGCCATTAGGTTCTTAGGATCATGACCACTATTTATAAGTCCAGATACTAAAGCAGATGCCATATTTCCAGCACCTATGAAACCTATATTACTTTTCATATTTATTTCCTTTTTCCAAAGATATTAGTTCCTATTCTTACCATTGTGGAACCTTGTTTAATGGCAAGAGGATAATCATTTGACATTCCCATAGAGAGTTCTTGAGCATTAGGAAAATTAACTTGCAGAGTTGAAAGAGCTCTTCTAAGCTTGGAAAAGCTTTCTTTTTGCATGGAAGTATTAACTGTTTTTTTTGGAAGAGTCATCAGTCCTCTAATTTCAAGATTTTTTAAGGATAATAATTCATCAGAAAAACATTCTAAATCATTAATTTTGATTCCAGATTTAGTTTTCTCATTATCTACATTAATTTGGATACATATATTTAGTTTTGTTGACATCTCTTCCCTAAATTTATTTAGTCTTTCAGCTATTTCGATTCTATCTACGGTATGAACCCAGTCAAAATTAAAAGCTATTTCTTTACATTTTTTCTTTTGTATAGATCCAATGAAGTGCCAATGAATTTTTTGATTTTTTAGCTTAATTATTTTAGGTAGAGCCTCTTGGAGATAATTTTCTCCGAAATCTTTTATACCTGCATTATAAGCATAAGATATTTCTTGAAAAGATTTAGCTTTACTTGCACCTATTATTTTCAATGATTTATTATTTATATCAATATCATTAGTTAGTTTATTGATATTTTTTTTCAATTCTTTCACTCGATTTTCAATTTTATTGGCTGCCATAATCCTACATACTCTCAGGAGCGCTTACCCCAATTATTTCCAGACCATTTGCCAAAACTTGTTTTATTGCTCCAATGAGAAGTAGTCTAGAAGATTGAAGTTCTTTGTCTTTTATAAGAATTCTTTCGTTGTTGTAGTAGGAATGGAAATTAGAAGCTAATTCTCTTAAGAAATAACAGACAAGGTGTGGTTCGTATTTTTCAGCTGCATTTCGTATTATTTCAGGGTAAACTTTAAGTTGTTTGCAAAGTTCAATTTCGGCAGGTGAATTTAAAAAACTAAGATAATCTTCCCGTTCTAAGGCGATCTCGGAATTAAACTCATTAGAACTTTCTTTTAGGATGCTACATATTCTTGCATGGGCATATTGGATGTAGTAAAGAGGGTTATCTTTAGATTGATCTTTAGCTAAGTCCAAATCGAAATCCAAATGCTGGTCTGCTTTCCTCATGATGTAAAAGAACCTAGCTGCATCTTGAGAAACTTCATTTATTAACTCATTTAAACTAACAAAATTCCCTCCTCTAGTTGACATAGAAACTTTCTTTTTGTTTCTTATAAGATTGGCAAATTGAACAAATATAATATGCAATTTGTCTTTATCATGCCCCAAAGCTTCTATAGCTCCAGAAACTCTTGGGAGGTATCCATGATGGTCTGAGCCCCAAATATTTATGATTTTATCAAATCCTCTGTTGTATTTATTATGGTGGTAAGCTATGTCAGAAGCAAAATAAGTATTTTCAAGGTTTTCTCTAATGACCACTCTGTCTTTGTCATCACCAAAAGCTGAAGATCGGAACCAGATAGCTCCTTCTTTTTCAAAAATAAGTTTTTTACTTTTTAGATCTTTAACTACTATATCAACGGAGTCAGATTTTTTGTCATCATATAAAGTGGATTCATAAAACCAATTATTATGTTTGACTCCAAAAGACTCTAAATCCTTCTGAATATTACTTAATATAGAATGAAGAGCATATTCTCTTATTTCCTCGAATTCTGGCTGTTGTTTTTCTTTTTTCTTTAAGTTTATTTTCCAACCTTTGGTAAAATTTGTCAGTTCATCGAGAGCTTTATCATTTGAACAATCTTTCATTTTTTTAACTAATTCTTCTAAAAACTCATTGGAATAGAGTTGATGAAGAGAATTATTTGGTTTAGGTAATTTAAAGGCTATTTGTTTTATATATTCACCTTGATAGCAGTTTTCAGGATAAGATATCTCTAATTCTTTCCATCGTTCAATATATCTAATGAATACACTTAAAGTTAAGATGTCCATTTGTCTTCCGAAGTCATTGACGTAATATTCCTCTTCTACAGATTGTCCAGTAGCCCTAAGAAGGTTAGATATAGTAGAGCCATAGGCTGCGCCTCGGCCATGACCAACATGAAGAGGGCCAGTGGGGTTGCTGGAAACATACTCAATTAGAATATTAAGGGACTTATTAGTTGATTCAATCCTTCCAAATTTATTACCCTCTAGATGAACAATAGAGATAATTTTCAAATGAGAATGATCTGAAATAAAAAAGTTAATAAATCCTGGTCCTGCTATTTCAGTTTTTTCTAAGTTTTGTATTTTAGTAAAAGATGAAACTAATATTTCGGCAAGTTCAATAGGAGATTTATTTAATTCTTTTGCAAGAATTAGAGCTATATTTGTAGAGAAGTCTCCATGAATCTTATTCTTGGTTTCACTTATTTCAATTTTAGAAATAACATTTTCAATGTTCTCAACATTTTTAATTTGATGTATTGATTCTTTTATCAGGTTGAAGAGTTCTTTTTTCATATATCTTGTAGTTAGTAGATATAATTTACTTACTTCTTCCTTGATATTCGCCCGTTCTAGTATCTATTGTAATTACTTCTCCTTCCGATACAAAAAGAGGTACCTTAACAACTATGCCAGTTGATAAAGTTGCAGGCTTGGTGCCTCCTTGAGCTGTATCTCCTTTAAGTCCTGGATCAGTCTGAGTTACTTCAAGATCTACAAAATTGGGAGCTTGGATCATGATAGGATTATTATCCCAAAAGGTTAGTTTATAAATATCTTCTTCTTTGAGCCAGTTAGAAGTAGAGCTTATCAAGTTTTTATTAAGACCAACTTGATCGTAAGTTTGAGAGTTCATAAAGAACCATTCATTTCCATCGTTATATAAATACTGCATTTCATATTCAGTAACATCAGCAGATTCTAGAGATTCCCCAACTTTACAGGTTTTTTCTCCAACCCTCCCTGTAAGTAGATTTCTATATTTGATTTTACTAAAAGCTTGACCTTTACCAGGTTTTACAAATTCGTCCTCAATTATTGAACAAGGGGCATTATCTATTATAACTTTTAGCCCAGGCTTGAAATCGCTTGTTGAAAATGAAACCAAATTACTCTCCTTTTTCTTTAATGGCAGCTAAACTGCTGCCAAATCTAATTAAAACATCACCAAAACGTTGCTTCTTTTTATACCTATCTCTCTCTAATCTTTTTAAGTCAATATTCTCTGAGATTAACATTATAACCGTTGATCCAAACGAAAAATGACCTAAATATTGGGTTTGGTCGATAATATTTTGGTTATTATTAGGACCTAATTCCCAACTTTTAAGGATGTGATTGTATTGATAGTTATCTTTTTGATGCCAGAAGGGTATTATTCCGCTAACAATTGATGCTCCAACGAAAACTAAGATATATGAGAAATAATCAGTTTTTACTTCCATCCAAGCTCTTTCATTTTTTATGTATAAATAAGGTATATTTTTTTGAGAAGTGTCATTGACACTATTAAGTTCACCTGGAATATATCTAGTTCTAAGAACTTTTCCGCTAGCTGGAGCGTGAATTCTGTGATAGTCACTTGGGTCAAGATAAAGTGTAATAAAAGCTTTAAGATTAAGTTCTTCCACGATATTTTTATCTTGTAATAAATCTGAAGTTGAATAGTTAAAATTTTTGGCTTGAATTAAGATTTTTTTATCTATCAAACCATAATCAGAAATTATTCCATCAACAGGAGATAATATTTCTAATTTATTTTTAGAAATAAATCTTCTCTGAATTAATTCTCTAGTAAAAAAGTCATTAAAACTTTCATATTCCTCTGGATTTTTATAAATAGCTTCTTCCATCCTTGGCTTATAGGCCCATATGAATAACTTGATTAAACTATTTTTTAGCCAATTAATTTTAGAGAAAGCAATCTTTCCAGCTAATAAAGTTAAAACTCTATGAGGTATTAATAGATTAATAATTTTATACATAACTTTTATAGCCGTTTAATTTTTATTATATTGATAGTCAACTTTAAATAAGTAATAAGATCCTATTATAGGAAAAATTATAATCCAATAACTTGAGACAGAACTAAGTGCCATAAAATAAAAGGCCCAAAATGGAGACATCAAGCTAAAAAATTTCACTCTTTGATTTTGAACTTTTGGATTATATAAGAAGAAAATGCCAGTTAACCATAACAAAAGAGCAAACAGATCTAGCATTCCAAGACTATAAGAGCCAGGCATATGATGAATAGAAAGAATAGGAAGTACAATAAAAAAGTTCATTAAAGCTGTTCTAAGAAAACCATAAACATACATTTCTACCTTAGTTAAGTTTATGGAATTTAACTCTTCTGGCATTTTTAGTTCTAGTTTTCCTATTAAAAGAGTTATTGCTGAAATGCTTAATGTAATATTCAAAATCCATTGCCTTATGGAAATACTTTGAGAATAAATAGTTGCCTGAATTAAGAAAAGCAACCAATTTGATATTAGAATGGTAATACCAAGAATGAATATTCTATTTAATTTATCTCTTTTTTTAGTGTTTAAAAAATAAACAATAGAGTAAGTAAACAACAGGAAAACTAAATACCATGAGAAGAGGTTAAATAAGGACACAAATTTCTCGTTGATTTGTTAGAAAATACACTTTATAGTCGCACGTCAGGTTTTATTATTAGATCTAAATCTGCAATTAAATAAAGATTTTATCATCTTTATGTAAGGGGAGAATAATGAATAGACAAAGTTGTCTGATTTTTTAATCTATTTATAATGAAGCCATTCTATAACTCATTAAGGAGGAGCGAATGTTTAGTTTTTTAATTAGATTCGCAGCGTTTATAAGTTTGATAATCTCAACTTACTCAGCTATGGCTGATCAAATAAGGCCTATTTTAGATATTGGTCTTGAAAGGCAGAAACTAGAAACAACATCTCAAATAAAAATTGACCAAATGGAAGACGATACTTCATTGATAGTCAATGAATATAAACAAGTTAGTAAACAGGTCGAGGGCTTACGGGTATACAACGCTCAATTAAGAAAACAGATTCAAAGACAAGAAGAGCGTTTAAAGGAAATTGATAAGACTTTAAAAGAAGCCCAAGTTATGCAACGCCAAATACCTCCTTTTACTAGAAGGATGTTGGCAGGGGTTGAGAAATCAATTGAATTAGATATGCCTTTTCACTTAGCAGAACGAAAGGAGAGGATTGCTTTTGCTAAGGCAGCTCTTGATAATCCTACAGTTTCGCCTGCTGAAGGCTTGAGACAAGTTATGGAAGCATTTACGGTAGAAGCTGAATATGGCAGAAAACTGGATGCTTATAAAGATACAGTTGAAATTGATGGTAACCCAACTGAGGTGAACATTCTCAGAATAGGTAGACTTTCTTTGATCGCTCAAACAGCAGATGAGACTGAGGCTTTGGCTTGGGATAATAAGTCAAGAAGTTGGATAGAACTTGGGTCGAGTTATAGAAACCCAACCAGGAAAGGTTTAAGAATAGCTAATAGGTTAGCTACAGTTGATATGCTTGAAATGCCTGTTCCTTACGCGGAGGAAAGCAAATGAAATCGTTAAAGAAAATAGCTTTATTACTACCTTTAATATTGATTCTGCCTTTATCGTCGGCAGAGACTGAAACTACAGATGATGAAGTTGATTCACCTTCAACACCTCAAGAACTTTTAGAAATAGTCCGACAGGGTCAATTTGCTGATTCCCAAGATCAGAGACAGAGAGAACAGAGATTTAGGACTGAAAAAAACAAACAGACTAAACTTTTAGCAGATGAGAAAGCAGAAAGAGCTAGGTTAGAAAGGATAGCAAAACAATTAGAAGTCAAATTTGAAGCAAATGAAGCCCTATTAGTTGTTGCTGAAGCACAATTAAAAGAAAATCTAGGTTCTTTAAACGAAATATTTGGTCATATAGCTGGAACAGCTACAGAAGCTAGAGATATTTTTCAGGAATCTGTTACGGCAGGTCAATTTGGTAAGGAAAGAGAAGAATTTATGTCTACCTTAGCCAAGAAAATGGCTGAAGGCATTAAGCTTGCTTCTATATCTGAACTAGAAACTCTTTGGTATGAACTTCAAAGAGAAATTACTGCTCAAGGTGAAGTAACAAAATTCTCAACAAATGTAATTGGTACTGATGGCGAAGTTGAAACTAGGGATGTAGTTAGAGTTGGAGTATTCAATACCGTATCAGATGGAGAATATTTGCAATACTCCTCTGGAAGAGGGATGTATGAAGAATTGCCATCTCAACCACCAGGAAGGTATACATCCTCTACGGGAGATCTTTTTGGGAGTGATACTTTCCCTGTTCAATTTGCTGTAGACCCAACCGGTCCGCAAGGAGGAACCTATTTATCAAGTCTAATTACCATGCCAGGCACTATTGAAAGAATGTCACTTGGAGGTCCGGTAGGCTATATCATATTAATTGTAGGATTTTTAACAGTGCTATTATTCGCTTGGAGATTTTATTTCTTGTACGGAGTTAGGAATGCAGTGAATGATCAATTGGCAGCAACTTCAATTTCAGTAGATAATGCCCTAGGAAGGGTATTAAAGGTTGCTGAAGATAACAAAGATTCTGATACAGATACTTTAGAATTGAAGATGGCTGAGCAAATTCTTCAAGAGAGGCCCCCTATTGAGGCTTGGATATGGATGATCAAACTAGTCTCTGTAGTAGCACCATTAGGTGGACTTTTTGGAACAATTATTGGAATGATTGAAACCTTTACAATGATAACCTTATTTGGAACTGGAGATCCAAAGACAATGGCAAGTGGAATTTCAGTAGCCTTAGTGACAACTTGGTTAGGATTGATGGTGGCTATACCAACAACTTTTATGCATGCAATTGTGAACAATTACTCTAAAGGAATACTGGCAACAATAGAGGAGCAAAGTGTTGGAATGGTAGCTGAACGTTCTGAGAGTCAGGCTAGTTAAAAGGAAAAAGTAGATGTTTTTTTTCTACGATGCCGCGGACGCCTTATTTGAGTTTTTACAGAGAGGCGGAGACGTTCTTTACCTTATAGGAATACTTGTATTCGTTCTGTTTTTTTTGATCTTAGAGAGAATCTGGTATTTTCAATATACTCATAATGATGTCATTAATTCCACAATTCATAAATGGGAATCTAGGGCAGATAAAAATTCATGGGAATCTCTGGCAATTAGACAAATGTTAATTTCAACCACAACTGAGAACATAAAGCAAAATTTATCTCTCATAAAAGTTTGTGTAATAGTTGCTCCGTTGTTTGGTATATTTGGTACCATCACTGGCATGATAGAAGTGTTTCATCTACTTGCAGTAACTGGAGGAGGGGATGCAAAAGCTATGGCTGGAGGTGTATCTAGAGCAACAATACCTGCTATGGCAGGTCTGGCAATAGCGATACCTGGGCAAGTAGCAAAACAGATTTTAGAAAATAAAGCTAAAAATGAGATAGATTCTTTATCAGATCATTTAGTATCTGAATAAATAGATAGGAATATAGTTATGAGAAGATCACCAATAAGTCAGGCAGTTGCAAAAGAAGATGATATTAATATAACTCCTATGTTGGATGTGGTTTTTATTCTTTTGATATTTTTCATTGTTACTGCTAATTTTATTAAAGAGCCTGGATTAGAAGTAAACAGGCCTGATGCTGAAACGTCTAATATACAAGAAAATGCAGCCATTTTAATTGCTATAGGTGCTACAGGAGATATTTGGATAGATGGAAGGAGAGTGGATGTTAGACAAGTAAAAGCAAATATTACAAAATTATTGGCAGACAATCCTCAAGGCACAGTTGTAATTCAAGCAGATGAAAGAGCCACAGCGGATAAAATTATTGCAGTTATGGATCAGTCTAGAGATGCTGGCGTTTATGCAATATCATTGGCATCGGAACCAAAAATTTAATATTAGAAATAAAATTAAAGTATGGATTTTTCGGAAGGACAAATTAAGAAGCTAGGCTCTACCTCGGTAGTTGCCTTGATTGGAACAGTAGCGCTTTTTTATATGATGCAGGCTCTGATAGCAGTAGGAGATGTAGAACTTGATGACAAAGCTATTAGAATAGTGGACGTCACTATGCCAGAAAGAGATCTAGAATTGATGGCAGATATGGATAGGCCAAAAGAAGAAGAGCCACCCCCGGACACTCTTCCACCTGAGTTTGATCTTACTCCCCCAACGGATATAGATAATTCTGCACCTAGGCCTAAAATGAACTTCAAAGGCAAAAGAAGTGGTGTATTTGCAGATGGATCTTATGTACCAATTTTTAAAGTACCTCCCATATATCCAAGAAGAGCTCAAGAAAGAGGCATAGAAGGTTGTGTGATGTTAGAATTTGTAGTTACTAAACTTGGATCGGTTAGAGATCCAGTTGTAGTTTGGTCTCAACCGAATGGAATGTTTGATAGAGCTGCAGTTCGTTCAGCTCTTAAGTTTAAATATAAGCCAATGATTAGAGACGGTAATCCTGTAGAAGTTACGGGGGTTTTAAATCAAATTACATTTGTTATTGAGGATGCTGGTAAGACTTCAGAATATGTTCCAGAAGGTTGCGCATAGAATGGTATGAAGAAATTTTTAATTAATTTTTTAATAGTTTTTATAAGTATTAATTTAGTTCCAATGCTTGTAGAGGTTTCTCCTATTGATTTTAAGAGTAACTCTTTATTTGCGGCTGATGATAATAAAGCAAAAACTAAGAAAAAAAGAAAAAGAACAAAACTTCCTTCTAGGAAGGCTCAAAAGGTCTTCCAGCAATTACAGCCCCTTATAGAAGCTGATCTATGGACAGAATCTGCCGATTTATTGTCACAGATTAGATATGACAGGGAAGACATTTATACAGGTACAGATAGAGCAACAGCTTGGTACTATTATGGATATATTTACTTCTCTCAAGAGAAATTCAAAGAAGCAATAAACGCTTATCAGAGTTTGATAGATGAGCCTGATGGAGATTACAGACAAAAAAATAATGCTCTGTATTCTTTGTCTCAACTTGCCTATATCCAAGAGGATTATCGACTGGCTGTTAAGTATTTAATACGGTGGCTAGATGAAGAAGAGTTTCCAAGTTCAGATGCTTATGCCCTTTTAGCTCAAGGTTATTATCAACTTAAAGATTGGTACAAAGCTATAGATGCCATCCAGGTAGCTATAGATATCCAAGAGGCTAAAGATATACCTATCCTTGATGAAGAAGGAAATGAAACTAAAAAAACAAGAAAGGGAGTAGGGGCAGAAAATCATTACTTGTTAAAAATGGCTCTTTATTCAGAGACTAAACAGAAGTTAGATCCTTTACCTATTTATGAGATTTTGGTTACACATTATCCAAAAAAACTCTATTGGGTAGGTTTAGCTGGTCTTTATGGAGATAGAGATAGATTACTAGACCAACAAGGTGCTTTAGAAGCAGCCTTTGATGACGGCCTGTTAGACAAGTCTGCCGAGTTTGTAGCATTGTCACAATTACTAATGATGCATCAAAATCCCTATAAGGCAGCAAAAGTATTAAATGCAGGAATAAAGATTGAGGCGGTTAAGCAAGATGAGAAGAATTTAAAACGTTTAGCTCAAGCTTGGCATGCAGCAAGAGAATTAGATAAAGCAGTGCCAATTTATTCAAGGGCTGCAAAACTTTCAAAAGAAGGAGAACTTTATATTTTTTTAGGTCAAGTGCATTTTGCTTTAGATGATTATAAGGATGCAGAAAAAGCTATAAAAGAAGGTATAAAAAAAGGAAAACTAAAGGATCCGGCTACTGCTCATATGTTATTAGGTCAAATAAATTTTGAAAACCAAAAATGGGAAGATGCAGTAACGTCTTTTAGAAAATGTATAGATGTCGCTGAAAAGCAATACAGTGATAAGAAGAAGAAGCAAAAAGAAAAGAAAAAGAAAGTTCAAGATTCAGCAAGAAAATGGATTACCTATACTATGGGTGAAGAGGAAAGAGTTGTAGCTCTTGACTTAAAGAGGAAAGCTTTGGGTATTTAAATTATCTTTTCTAAGGTTACAAAATTATATTTAAATTCTGACTTCATATCTTGTTGTTCTTGCCTAGAAATTTCACGCCATTCAGATTGGGGCCAAAAAGGAAAAAAAGTATCTCCTTCAATGTCTAAATTCACTTCAGTAATAATAAGTTTATTAGATAAAGGAAGGAAAGCTTCATATATCTTTTGTCCACCTATAATAAAAATTTCTTTTTTATCTCCATCAATCGTTGCTATAAAATCTTTAATAGATTTGAAGATTAGCACTCCATCTATCTTTTCCAAAGAAGATGTAATTACTATATTTGTCCTGTCTGGAAGGGGTCTACCTATAGACTCATAAGTTTTTCTTCCCATTACAACTATGGATCCTAATGTTTGCTTTTTAAAATGTTTTAAATCTTCAGGAATGCTCCACGGGATTCTTCCAGAAGAGCCAATTACTTGATTGTTGGATACTGCTGCTATTATTGTAAAGTTCAAGGTTAGATAGCTACCGGAGCTGGAATATGTGGATGATATTCATAGCCATCAAGTTCGAAATCTTCATATTCAAAGTCAAAAATATTATTAGTTTCTTTCTTAATTTCCATTTTAGGAAGCTCAAAAGGAGTTCGAGATAGTTGTTCTTCTACTTGTGCTAAGTGATTTAAATATAAATGTGCATCTCCTAAAGTGTGCACAAATTCTCCGGGCTCTAAGTTAGAAACCTTAGCTGCCATTAGAAGAAGTAATGCATATGATGCAATATTAAAGGGGACTCCTAAGAATATATCAGCACTTCTTTGATAGAGTTGGCATGAGAGCTTATTATTGAGTACATAAAATTGAAAAAACGCGTGACAAGGCGGTAAAGCCATTTGATCTATTAGACCGACATTCCAAGCACTGACAATCAATCTTCTAGAATTTGGATTAGATTTTATTTCAGATAAGACGTTCGTTATTTGGTCTATAGAGTTTCCATCTTGGGCTGGCCATGATCTCCATTGAGAACCATAAACAGGACCTAATTCTCCTCTTTCATCCGCCCATTCATCCCAAATACTTACACCATTCTTTTTTAAATATTCTATATTCGTTGATCCTTTTAAGAACCAAAGCAGTTCATATATTATCGACTTTAAGTGGGTTTTCTTTGTAGTAATCATAGGAAATCCCTTTCCTAAATCAAAGCGCATCTGATGCCCAAAAATACTTATAGTTCCTGTTCCTGTTCGATCTTCTTTCTTTATGCCAGTATCTCTTACTAGCTTCATTAGATTTAAATATTGTTGCATTTTATTAAACTTTTTTATAAGAAATAAATAATAGCATGATGCCGATTAAAATCATGGGAATACATAGGATTTGCCCCCTTGTAAAAATATCTAGATACTCATATCCAATGTGAGGATCTGGTTCTCTAAAAAATTCTGTTACAAATCTTAAAGTGCCATAACCTATTAAAAACATTGCAGAAATAGATTTACTAGGCCTTTCACTTCTTGAAAACCAGTATAAAAATATAAATAAAATAATACCCTCAGTGGCAGCTTGGTATAGTTGAGATGGATGTCTTATTAAACCAGTAGGGTCATTAGGATAAATTACTCCCCAAGATACATCTGTAGATCTACCTAATAATTCAGAATTTAAAAAATTACCAATTCTTACGCTTCCTAAACCCAAGGGAATAGCAGGAGCAATGAAATCAGTTGATTCAAAGAAAGTGGATTCCCATTTCCTTTTTGAAAATATATATGTAAATAGCAGAACGCCAAGCAGTCCTCCATGGAATGATAAACCCCCTTTCCAGATATAAAAGAGGGATAAGGGGTCCGCTATTAACTGATTTATATTGTAGAAAACCATATAACCAATTCGGCCACCTAAAATAGCCCCAAAAAGACCATAAAAAATAAATTCTTGTAATTTATCATCATCCCATTTCTTTACAGTTCTAATTCTATATCTAGAAATACCATATATAAGAAGTATCGCAATAAGCCATGTAAGTCCATACCACCTTATTGCTAAAGGGCCTATTTCAAAAATAATAGGATCAATATAGGGCAGGATCATTCTGGTTTTCTAATATCATTTATTAATTTTATAATATTTTCTGGTACTTTTGGGGTAGCGAATGATACGGAATAGGCTACTAAGAAATTTAACATCATACCTAAAAAACCTATTCCCTCTGGAGATATCCCCAAGAACCAGTTCGTAGAATCATTAGCAGCAGGATTAATATATTTAAAATATATTATATAACTTGAGGTGAAAATTAAACCTGCAATCATTCCAGAAATAGCACCTTCTTTATTAGTTCTTTTAGAAAAAATTCCTAAGAATAGGACTGGAAAAAAAGTTGAAGCTGCAAGACCAAAGGCAAAAGCAACTACTTGAGCAACAAAACCTGGCGGGTAGATACCAAATAGTCCAGCTATAACAATTGCAAAGCCAGCAGCTATTCGAGCATATCTTAGCTCTTGTTTTTCAGTTATGCTGGGCATAAAAGTTTGTTTTAGTAAATCATGAGAAATTGAAGAAGAAATAACTAATAAAAGGCCAGCAGCAGTAGATAAAGCTGCAGCTAAGCCTCCAGCTGCAACTAACGCTATCACCCAACCAGGTAAGTTAGCTATCTCCGGATTAGCTAATACAATAATATCTTTATCTATATATACCTCATTGTTATTCGTTAAATCAGATTCATTTTTTACTAACCTTTCTCCATAAAGACCCTTTTCGTTAGTGAAGATAGGTTTTATTCCATTTAAAGAGTTTCCAGATTCGTAGTTAATGATTCCATCATTATTTTTATCTTTCCAGGAAATAAGACCTATATTTTCCCAGTTACTAAACCAATCAGGAGCATCTGAATACTTAAGGTCAGTTAGAGAATCAATTAGATTCATTCTTGCAAAAGCAGAAACAGCTGGCGCTGTTGTATAAAGTAAGGCGATAAATATAAGGGCATAACCTGCTGATTTTCTTGCATCACTAACTTTAGGAACAGTAAAAAATCTTACAATCACATGCGGCAATCCGGCAGTGCCCATCATGAGAGCTGCAGTTATACAAAAAATATCCAATGTACTCTTGCTACCTTGTGTATAGCCATTAAATCCTAAGTCTACTGTCACTTGATCTAATTTTTCTAAGAGATAGGTGGAACTATTTATTAATTGGTCGCCAAAGCCTAACTGAGGCACTGGATTGCCAGTCATCATGATTGAAATAAATATAGCAGGTACTAAGTAAGCAAAAATTAAAACACAATATTGTGCTACTTGAGTATAGGTAATTCCTTTCATGCCACCTAAGACAGCGTAAAAGAAGACTATTACCATTCCAATAATCACTCCTAAATCAATATCTACTTCAAGAAATCTAGAAAAAACAATTCCCACTCCTCTCATTTGACCGGCCACATAAGTAAAAGATACAAAAATAAGACATAAAATTGCAACGAGTCTTGCTGTTTTAGAATAATAACGTTCACCTATAAAATCAGGTACCGTAAACTTTCCAAATTTCCTAAGATATGGCGCTAGTAAAAGAGCTAGTAAAACGTATCCTCCTGTCCAGCCCATTAGGTATACACTTCCGTCATACCCTACGAAAGCTATCAAACCTGCCATAGACAAGAATGAAGCTGCAGACATCCAATCAGCAGCAGTTGCCATGCCATTAGCAATAGGATTAACACCCTTTCCGGCAACATAAAACTCAGAAGTAGATTTTGCTTTGGTCCACAGGGCTATTGATATGTAAAGTATAAAACTAGAGCCTACAAATAGATAAGTTAAGGCTTGAACTGACATTACTTCTAATCTTCTTTATTAGTATATTTTTTATCTAATTTTTTCATCAAAAAAACATAAATAAATATTATTAGAACAAAAGAAAAAATACTTCCTTGCTGTGCAAACCAAAACCCTAATTTAAAACCGCCTATTTTAAATCCATTCAACCAATCTACAAATAATATCCCAAGAGCAAAAGAACACAAAAACCAGATAAGTAATAATATTAAAATTATTTTTATATTTGATTTCCAGTAAGATTTATTAATATCTTGGTCTATCATCTAAGAAGTAAGTTAAGTGCCATGATTATAATCAATAAAGAAAAAGTTCTCCTCAAAGCTTTTTGATTAACACCTATAGCAATATTTGCTCCGATTGGAGCTGTGATCATACTTACTAAACCTATGACACAAGCCGCAGGCAAATAAACAAATCCTATTGTATATTCAGGAAGTTCCATATCTTGAAATCCTACAATCATATATGAAACAGAGCCGGCCATGGCTATTGGAAAACCGCAAACAGCAGAGGTTCCGATAGATTTTTTCATGCCAAGGCCTCTATGGAAGAAATAAGGAACAGAGAATATTCCTCCACCAATGCCGAAAACTCCAGACAACCAGCCTATGAAACCCCCGACTACTACGGGACCAACCTTGTTTGTATTTGGAGATGCATCAGGAGGTGGAAATTGAAACATCATTTGAAGAGCTGTTGCAATTAAGAATAGGGATACTAGATTTTTTAAAGTTTCACTTTCTAAGTAGCTTGCTGTGACACCTCCTAAGGCAGAGCCAATAATTATTCCAGGTACTACTATTTTTATTAGATCCCATTGGACATTGAGGTTTCTACTATGAGCTAAACTAGAAGAAATAGAACTAAAAACTATTACACCTAACGAAGTTCCTAGAACTAGATGGGCAATGATTAAAGAGGAAATTTCCAAGTAACCAAAGATATAAAATAAAGCTGGAATAATAACTATTCCACCTCCAATACCAAAGAGTCCAGCTAAAATACCTGAGATAGATCCCAGTAAAAGATATAATATAATTTCAATCACAGTAGAAATTACATTATCCAGCATTAAAGCTCGTCTATAAACTTATATTTACATTATGTGCTTAGTTGTCTTTAGTTTTGAACCCCCCACTGATCATAAGTTTGTTTTATTTGCTAATCGGGATGAGTTTTATGAAAGACAGGCAAGTCCAATGCAATGGTGGAAAGATAACCATGAAATATTGGCTGGAAAAGATATAAGTTCAGGAGGAACTTGGTTGGGTATAGGAAAAGATGGAAGATTTGGTGCTATTACTAATTATAAAGAACCAGTGAATAAAGAAAAAAATATAGTATCAAGAGGTTTACTCATTAAGGAGTATTTAGAAAATCCTGGATTTAACGCATTAGCTTATTTTGATCAAATTGATGGAAACAGTTATTCTGGATTTAGCCTAATCTTAGGAGATAAGAGTGGGGTTCATTATTTTTCTAATCGATCATCTGCAGTAACTAGTCTTATTAGCGGAACTCATGCTCTATCAAATATCCTTTTAAATTCAGAAGAATCTAAAGCTAATAGTGTAAAAAAGGACTTTAATAAAAGTAAAGAATCTATTAAAGATCATTCAGGATATATTGAATTTATGTTTCATGATAAAGGCAACATAGAGGAAGAGAACTCATCTTACTTAACTCCATCAATAGGGGAGATACCATATAGGTTTATTACCTCTAAATCGTATGGCACACGTTGCACAACTGTTCTAACGATAAGTAAAAATGGGTTATATGAAGTTTCCGAAATGAGATTTAAAGCTAGAGGAGAAAAGTGCGGAAAGTCTATTTTTTCTTTTTACCCTGAATAAACTTATTATATGCTGGAAGCAATAGAGTTAAAGCTTTCCTGTAAAGCTCCTGTTTAAAATGAACTCCTGCATACACTGGAAACCAATAGCTGATCCATTGCCATTCATCAAATTCAATATGATCGTGTCTTTTTAAATTAATTTTGGATTCAGAGCTTACCAATTCTGCTAGGAACCATTTCTGTTTTTGGCCTTTATAGTTAGAAGGGATATATTTTCCTATTTTGCTGATTGGAATATCATAGTATAGCCATTCATCCAAACAGGTAATTATATTAATATCATGTGGTTCTAGTCCTACTTCTTCATATGTCTCTCTGATAATCGCCTCTTCTGGCGTTTCGCCTTTATCTATTCCTCCCTGAGGGAATTGCCATCCTTTCTCTCTCTTTCTTTGGCACCATAAAAGCTTTCCATCTTTATTTATTATAATAATAGCAGCATTTAATCTATATTCGTCTGTTGAACTGAAGAGTGCGGTCAAAGGAGTCTCCTTATATAATGTTTCTTAGAACTTAAAAAATTGATATTTTATACTATGTCATTAGTTATCTTTGATCTTGATGATACATTACTTGCTGGAGATAGTGAGACAGCATGGGCTAATTTTATGGTAAAGAACGGAATTGTAAAAGAAAAGGGTTTTGTATCGCAACTAGAAATATTTGAAAAGGCCTACAGGGAAGGCAAGTTAGATATAAATCTATATATTAAATTTTTATTAAATCCAATCAAAGGGATGTCTTTTTTAGAGGTAAAATCTCTATCAGAATTATTTGCGAAAGAAATATTTAATGACTTTACTGACAGATTAACAAATGAATTAATTTCAAGACATTCTGAAGATCAGTGCATTATAGTTTCAGGTACTTTGGATTTTATAGTTCATGAGATCTCTAATTTAATAGGAATTGAGGAAAGTTTATCAACCTCAGCAGAATTAAAGAATGGTATCTTTACAGGAGAAATAAAAGGACTCCCCAATTTTGGAAAAGAAAAGGTTAAAAGTATTAAGGAATGGTTAAACAATAATTCAAAAATAGATGATATTGAGGTATTTGCTTATTCAGATTCTATTTATGATTTACCTCTCTTAGAATATGCAGATAAGCCTTTTGCTGTAAGTCCAGATTATGGCTTGAGAAAAATTGCACTAGAGAAAGGTTGGGAAATTATAGATAGATAAAAAAAGCTATTCAAAACCTTCCATTGAAGGACAGCTACACATTAAATTTTTGTCACCATATACGTTATCAACTCTTCCGACAGGAGGCCAGTATTTATTCTCGATAAGATCTTTCATTGGGTAAGCAGCTATTTGACGTGAATAGGGCTGATCCCAGTTATCTCTAGTAACATAGTGAGCTGTATGAGGAGAATTTTTTAACATGTTATTTTCTTCATCAAATTCACCTGATTCTATCTTCATTATTTCTTGTCTTATAGAGATCATTGCATCGCAAAATCTATCTATTTCTTTTTTAGATTCACTTTCTGTTGGTTCAATCATTAGGGTTCCAGTAACAGGCCAAGACATTGTTGGTGCATGGAAACCATAATCAATTAATCTTTTAGCTATATCTTCTACTTCTATATTTGCACTCTCTTTTAGAGGCCTTACATCGATAATACATTCATGAGCTACTAAACCTGTATCACCCTTATAAAGGATTTCATAGAAATGTTGGAGTCTAGAAGCTATATAATTTGCATTGAGAATAGCAATTTGTGAGGATCTTTTTAGCCCATCTGAACCCATCATCTTAATATACATCCAACTTATAGGGAGTAAGCTAGCACTTCCCCAGTCTGTAGCTGAAACAGGACCTACTGGAGAATTAATCATATTATGATTACTTGGAAGAAAATCTACAAGTTTTTTCACAACACCGATAGGTCCAATACCAGGTCCTCCCCCTCCATGTGGGATACAGAATGTTTTATGTAAATTAAGATGCGAAACATCCCCTCCAAATTCTCCGGGGCAACATAATCCAACCATTGCATTGAAGTTTGCTCCATCTATATAAACTAACCCTCCATATTCATGAACTAGAGAGCACACTTCTTTAACTGTTGTTTCAAAGACTCCATGAGTTGAGGGATAGGTTATCATTAAAGCTGATAGATTCTTCGAATATAATTTTGTTTTTTCTGTTAAGTCTCTTATATCTATATTGCCCTTACTATCACATTCAATAGGAATAACCTTCATTCCTACCATTTGCGCAGAAGCAGGATTGGTACCATGGGCTGATTTTGGAATAAGGCAGATATTTCGCGCTTCATCACCGCGATTTTTGTGATATGCATCTATAGCTAAAAGGCCTGAATATTCACCCTGTGATCCAGCATTAGGCTGTAGTGAAATAGCCGAATATCCTGTAATATCCTGAAGCATAATTTCTAATTCAGAAATTAGTTGCTGATAACCTTTTATTTGTGATGACGGGGCAAGTGGATGTATTGAAGAAAATTCAGGCCAACTCACAGGTAACATTTCAGACGTGGCATTTAGCTTCATGGTACAAGACCCAAGAGGGATCATGGCTCTATCCAAGGCTATGTCTTTATCACAAAGTTTTCTTATATATCTCATCATTTCTGTTTCAGTGTGATACTTATTAAAAACATTATGATTAAGATATTTTGATTTTCTTATTAGGTTTCTAGGAATTGAACTCTTTATTGCATTACCTTCTTGTTTTTCGAGTGCCTTAGAAAAAAGACTTGCTATATTCTGCATATCATCATGAGTAGTTGTTTCATCAAGAGATATGCCAAGATTATCTTCATTAATTCTTCTTAGATTAATTTTGTTAGTTAAAGCTTGATTAAAGATGTCTTGTGTTTTCTTTCCAGTCTTCACCACAACAGTGTCAAAGAAAGAATCTGATTCAAGATCAAAGCCACTTTTCTTAATATTATTTGCTAATAATCTTGTATATAAATTTATTCTTTCTGCAATATTTTTAAGACCAGCTGCGCCATGATAGATGGCATAGAAACCAGCCATAATAGCTAAAAGAGCCTGAGCAGTGCATATATTACTAGTCGCTTTTTCTCTTCTGATATGTTGTTCACGTGTTTGCAGAGCAAGCCTATAAGCTATATTTCCATGATTATCTATAGAAGCTCCCACAATTCTACCTGGCAATGATCTTCTATAATCTTCTTTGGTAGCCATAAAAGCTGCATGAGGTCCTCCAAATCCCATAGGTACTCCAAATCTTTGAGAAGATCCTATTGCTATGTCAGCTCCAAATTCTCCAGGCGGTTTAATTAAAGTTAAGGCTAAGAGATCAGTAGCAAAAATTGTTAAAGCTTTCTTTTCTTTGGCTTGAGAAACTATCGATGTATAGTCATTAAGGCCACCATTTCCTGCAGGATATTGAAGAATTATCCCAAAGTAATCATCAGATGAACTTTTATTTGGATCACCAATTTTTATATCAATACTTAGAGGTTTTGCTCTTGTTTTGAGGACATTAATTGTTTGAGGTAAGCATTGCTCATCAATAAAAAAGATATTTGATTTTGATTTAGCTATTCGTTTAGATAAGGTCATTGCTTCAGCTGCTGCTGTAGCTTCATCCAATAATGATGCGTTAGCTATTTCCATTGAGCTAAGATCGCATACCATTGTTTGGAAGTTAATCAAAGCTTCTAACCTGCCTTGAGAAATTTCAGGCTGATAAGGTGTGTAAGAGGTATACCATCCTGGGTTTTCAAATACATTTCTAAGTATCACGCTAGGTGTGATTGTATTGAAATACCCTTGGCCTATATAAGACTTATAAGATTCGTTTTTTTTGGCTATTTTTTTTAATTCAATTAATGCTTCTTGTTCAGTTTTTTCAGATCCTATGGATAGTCCAGAATTAGAAAAGATATCTTCGGGGACAACATTTTTGATGAATTCTTCAAGGCTTTTATAACCAACCTCCTTGAGCATTTCATGGATTTCAGAGTCATTCAAACCTATATGTCTCTTACTAAACAATTGTGAGTTAGGAGAATTAATCTCTTTTTGGATCATTGATTTTTGAATTTTAATTTTTTCTAGAGTTGACGTATTCTTCTGATGAAAGCAATCCTTCTATGCTCTGAATATCATCCGGTTCCATTTTAAAGAACCAACCTTCCTCATAAGGAGAGTTATTCACTGCATCGGGTTCATTTAAAAGCTTATCATTAATTGCAATAACTTTTCCTCCAATTGGAGAGTAAACATCAGATGCAGCCTTAACAGATTCAACAATTGCTACTTCTTCTTCTGCACCAAGTCTTTGGCCAACCTCAGGTAGTTCAATAAATACAATGTCGCCAAGAAGATCCTGTGCATGGTCACTAATACCCACTGTCACAGTGCCATCTTCATCTAGTCTAATCCATTCATGACTTGCTAAATATTTTAGATTATTTGGTGATTCACTCATGTTTTATTCCTTAAAATATAATTTTTCCTTGTTTAATGAAGCTAGGTTTGCCTATTTTAGCTTCTATAATTTTACCACGTACTTCTGCAAAGCAGACCTCTTTGTTTGATTTAGGAATTCTTGCAAGGGCAATAGATTTCTTTAATGTAGGAGAATAAGTACCACTTGTTACTATTCCATTCAATGATCTATCTTTATCTAGAAAAATCTTTTGACCTGTCCTTATAATTGCTCTTTCTTCGAGCAGAATTCCTACTAGATGATGGTTATTTTTCTCCTTTTTCTTTTTTATGAAGGCCTCTTTTCCCATAAAATTTCTATCTTCATCCTTCAAAGAAACGGTCCACTCCATATTGCATTCCAAAGGAGATATTGTTTCATCCATTTCAAAGCCATAAAGATTCATGCCTGCTTCCAGTCTAAGGGTATCTCTGGCAGCTAAGCCTATAGGCTTAGCACCTGCTGTTACTGCATTATCCCAAAGAAATCTAGCTTGCTCATTAGGTAGAATCACTTCAAATCCTAATTCTCCAGTATAGCCAGTTTTTGCCGCAAACATTTCTTTTTCAATCACCCCTTGTTGTCGTTTCTTTGTCTCCAAAGATCTAACCAAAGGAGCGGGGCATTTTGATAGTACTTCAATAGATTTTGGACCTTGTATAGCAAGCATGCATAGGTCTTTTCTTTCTGTCATGGAAACTTCAAATTTGTTTTTATGAGAAGTAATCCATTTAAGGTCCTCTCCCCTTGTAGCACAATTTACTACAAGTCTATAACCAAATGGCATTTTATAAGCAATAAGATCATCTATGACTCCACCTGAATCATTTAACATTGCAGAATAAAGCCCATCGCAATTTTCTTTTAGCTTGTTTATATCATTAGCTAGCAGGTACCTTAGAAATTTTTTAACCTCAAGACCCTCAAAATCTAGTATCGTCATATGAGAAACGTCAAAGATACCACAGTTATTTCTAACAGCTTCATGCTCAGAAATTTGCGAGCCATAGTTTATTGGCATATCCCAACCATGAAAATCAACAATTTTGGCTGATGACATCAAGTGTTTATTGTAGAGAGGCGTTTTTAAATTCAAGATTAAATTAAGTTAAAGGTATTTTAACTAAATTTCAAAAAAAAAGGTTGCTAAATATGTAACTTATCCACAAGAAATGTTAATAACTATGTGTATGAAATTTAGGATCTAGTTATCAGCTTGGTTTTAATTGATTGATCAAAAATCGATCAGTATGAAAATGCATAAATATTAGTTATTGATATTCTTTATTAAAGTAATTAAGGTCTGCATCTTACATAAATTTAATAGTAGTCATGAATTTTTTAAATCTTAAAGAAGTACAAGCAAAGTATCAAGAAATCACTAAAAAAAGTTACTCTTTAGATTTGACTAGAGGGAAACCCCATTCCGATCAATTGTCTTTGTCTAACAAGGTTTTAGAATATAGTCCTGAGAATTTATTAATAACAAATGAAGATATAAGGAATTATGGAGATATATTAGGTTTAACTGAATGTAGAAAGATTGGAGCAGAACTTCTGGAATGCAGTGAAGATCTAATAATAGCTGGGGGTAATAGCAGCCTCACTCTTATGTACCAGTACCTTGCAAGCCTTTTTTTTCATGGATATGGTAAAGAGCCTTGGTCTCATTTAGAGAGAGTTTCAATTTTGTGTCCTGTACCCGGCTACGATAGACATTTTAAGTTATGTGAAGAATTTGGGCTAAATATGGTTCAAGTCCCTTTGACTGGTTCTGGACCTAATATGCAATTTGTTGAAGACTTAGTAATGAATGATGACTCCATCAAAGGTATTTGGTGTGTTCCTAAGCATTCGAATCCTACTGGAGAGATTTATTCAGATGAATGTGTTGAGAAATTACTAGATATTGCAAAGTTAAAAGAAGGAGATTTTAGAATACTCTGGGACAACGCTTATTCAGTTCATGATTTTTCAGACTCAAAAGAGTTAATCAATATATTTGATTTAGCAAAAGAAAAAAATTGTTTAAACTCAGTTGTAGGTTTCGCATCTACTTCAAAAATCACTTTTGCAGGAGGAGGCATTGGTTTTTTAGCCCTATCTGAAGAGAATTTAAAAATCTTCTTGAAGCATTATGCTGCTATGGTGATTGGGCCAGATAAGATTAATCAACAAAGGCACATTAATTTTTTTAAAGACATAGGAGGAATTCAAAATCATATGTCTAAACATGCTGAAATTATAAGACCAAAATTTGAATGCGTTTTTGATTGGCTTTCAAAACAAGAACATGGAACATGGACAAAGCCAACAGGAGGTTATTTTGTTTCTTTTATGGCAAAAAAAGGATTAGCAAAAGAAATTATTTCATTAGCAGAATCGGCGGGCCTAAAACTTACACAGGCTGGCGCTACTTATCCTTACGGTATAGATTCGGGCGATAGTAATATCCGAATAGCACCTACAGCTTGTTCTCTTGAAGAACTTAATGTAGCAATGGAAATCTTTGTTGTTTGTCTGTCTTTAGCTACGCTAAAGAATTCTTAATTTTTAGCCTGCTCCAATATTTTATAGCTTTTGCCATTAAATTCTCCGAAGAGTATTTCAACATCTGGATGCTCCACAGGAACTTCACTTTCGTCTTGTAAAAGATTCTGTTGAGAAACATAGGCCGTATAGTAGACCTGATCGTTTTCAGCAAATACATGATAAAAGGGCTGTTCTTTTATGGGTCTAATTGCTGCAGGTATAGATTTATACCATTCTTCAGTGTTATTAAATTCAGGATCCACATCATAGATCACACCTCTAAAATCAAGGAATTTGTGCTTTACCACCTGTCCAATTGAGTATTCTGTTTCAACTACATTTTTCATAATAAATTATTGAGATCTAAGGTTGGATCCTTTAGCTTATCTGAACTTATTTTTACTTTATTTGCAACAAGCTTTTTACAAATTAAGAATTCTTTTGGATTATTGACAGCATCGCAAGCTATAAGTTCATCGTCTCTAAGATAAAAAATAGTGAAAGAAGTATTTTTGTCTGATTCTCTAGTCACTACTTCATTATGAGACCCTGATAGGCCAACTATTTGTAATTTATGATCATATTGATCTGACCAAAACCAAGGAACTTGGTTATAAGCTGTTTTCTCTCCAATAATTGAGTTAGCTGTTGTTTTGGCTTGCTCTAAAGCATTATGAACTGATTCTAATCTAAGTCTTGTATTTAAAAGTTCATTTGGATGGTTAGTGCAATCACCACATGCATAAATATTTGAAATACTAGTCGCACAATACTTATCTACTAAAATCCCGTTATCACATTCTATGCCTGCACTTTCAGCAAGTTCTGTATTTGGAATAATACCAGCTCCTATTATTACTACATTTGCTTCAAGATCAGCACCTTCTGAGCAGATCACCTTCTCAACTGATTTTGATCCTGTGAAGGATTGTAGGGAAGTATTTAAGAGTATCTTTACTCCATAACTTTGATGTAGTTTATGATAGTAATCTGAAATTATAGGATCAACAGTTCTGTTCATGACTCTATCGGCCATTTCAATGACAGTAACATCAGATTCCATTTGTGCACAAACAGACGCTACTTCAAGGCCTATATAGCCAGCACCAACAATTACGACTTTAGATTTTTTGGAAAGAATACCCTTTAAGTTCTCAACATCTTCAATATTCCTAAGATACCCTATATTATCTAGAGAACTTCCTAGAACATCTAATTTTCTGACTCTACTCCCAGTTGCGAGGATTAGATTCTTATAGGGTAGTTCTTGATTATCTCCAAAAAAAACTATTTTTTTATCTTTATCTATTAAATTAACTCTATTATTCAGTTTTAAAGTAATATTATTCTTGTTATAGAAATCATCTTTTTTTAAATAAACTCTCTCTATTCCAACTTCTCCAGATAAAAAACCCTTCGACAAAGGAGGTCTTTGATAAGGTGGATGAGTTTCTTCGCCAATTATTGTTATAGAGCCTTCGAACTTAGAGTTTCTGAGCGCAGCTGCACATTGACCACCTGCATGACCTGAACCAATAATAACTACATCACTCATTTTCTTTCTCGATTACTTCTAGAATATAATTTAGAGTGTCTATTTTACATTATAAAAGAGGTTAAGATGATAGGAATTTTAGCGAAATTAACGATTAAGTCTGGAACTAATGAAGAGTTTGAAAAAGCTGTAAAGAAAATGTCTGAGGCAGTCAAGATAAATGAACCTGGAAATTTATATTACGATGTATATCGCGGCGAAGAAGAGGCAACATACATTGTAATGGAGAGATATGAATCACAAAGTGATTTAGATGCTCATAGTCAATATGATCATTTTAGAAATATAGGTGCTGAAATGGGGCAATATATGTCAGAACCGCCGGAAGTAAAGATTCTTAAGTCTTTATAATGCTATGGTATATGAGGCTTTGATAAGAATTCCTTACTTTGCATTTCTGTTAACCTACTAAGAGTTCTTTGAAAAATACTATTTAATTGAGTTCCCTTATAAAGATTCTTCAGTAAGTATTTTGAGGAGAGAATTACATTGACATTACGTTCATAACATTCATCTATTAAGGCAATGAATCTTCTGGTTCCATCCTTATTTTGATCTATTAGGGCAGGGATGTTTGAAAGTAATATAGTGTGAAATTCCTTAGTAAGCTCAATATAATCCTTTGTACTCCTTGGACCTAAACAAAGTTCAATAAAATCAAACCAAATGATTCCTGAAGACTTCTTTTTTGGTTTCAAAGATCTTCCAAGAATTGAAATTGGTTTATCATCCGCATTTTCTTCTCCTAAAAGAGAATTAAAAGAGTCTTCTAATATCCAAGAATCATTACTGACAAGATACATAGGCATTTTAGTTAGAGTCCTTAATCTATAGTCTTGCTTAGAAGTGAGCTCAAAAATCTCGCAATGATTTTTTATGGCATCTATTGCTGGTAAAAATCTATTTCTTTGCAGTCCATTTATATATAAGTTTTCAGGTCTTATATTTGAAGTGGCAACTAAAGTTATTCCTGCTTCAAATGCTCTATTAAGGAATCTAGCTAACAACATTGCATCTCCAATATCTTCAACATAAAATTCATCAAAACATAAAATTCTTGCCTCATTTGCCATATTTCTTGCAATTTTAAGTATAGGGTCAACAGTCCCTGATACTTCTTTTAATTCATCATGTAACTTCTTCATAAAACGATGAAAGTGCAGACGAACTTTTTTATCAGAGTCTATACTTAGAAAAAATATATCCATCAATTTAGTTTTACCTCTTCCTACCTCTCCATAAATATAAAGTCCTTTTAAAGGTTTACTTCTAAACCATTTCCATGATTTAGTATTTAGGTTTGAAGATATGAGGTCTAATTTCTTTAAAACTTCAATTTGAAATCTATCTTCAGACAGTTCAGACCTTCTCACCAGGTCAGCATAAATGTCTGAAGGATTCATGTGATGAAATTATTATTCAGGATTACCTTTGAAGCTTGGTTTTGTATTATCTACGGGAGACCATGCAGATTCAGAGGTATTCCAGAAGCTAGAGTCAATATTTACCCAAGATGCATCTTCTAGACTCCCAGCTTTAATAAAATTTATATGAGAAACTTCCTTAACAAAACTAATAATAGGAGAACCACAAATCGGACAAAAGCCTCTGTTAACATGGCTTCCATCTGTACCTTGGACTTCAAAGAATTTTAACTCACCTTCTTTTTTCAGTTCCTTTGCAGGCACCATAATAATAGTAGCTTTTCCACTTCCGGTAGATTTTTGACAGTCTTTACAATGACAATGATGAGAAGAGATAATTGTTGAAATATTAAATTCATATTTAAAGGAACCGCATAAACAGCTACCTTTCGCTTTCTTTTTAACCATTTTTGATTATATTTTATTAAATTTTTTTATGGGGAATAATTTAGGCGTTGAATTAACATAGTTAATGTAGTCTGGGTCTTTACCCCATTTCTTATCAGATCTAGCTTCAAGTATATTTATACCACTTACTTTAGTTAATAATATGTAAACAAATAAAGGAGATATCAATGTAGCTAATTGCCAGCCTGACAACACAGGATAGGCAATTAAGGCAATTCCAAGCCAAAGTAATATTTCTCCTAAATAATTAGGATGTCTAGATAGCGTCCATAGGCCTTCATTAATAAATTTTTGAGTATTTCCTTCTACAGACTTAAATTTTGTTTTTTGTCTATCCGCTAAAACCTCAATACTAAATCCAAGTATCCAAAGTGACAAACCAATGAAGCCAAAAAAACTGAAGGGGGCTGTATTTTCTGAGGTTATAGCTGCAAGAGCACTAGCCATGGTGATGAAGACCCATAATCCTCCAATAGTCCAAGTCATTAAGAACCACCAAAATTTTGTTTTCATTATAGTAAATCTATTATCTTTTCCGTCTTTCTTGACTCGCAAGAATAGAAAAGAGCCCAGTCTAACTGCCCAAATAACTACCAAGAAGCAAATTAAGAATGCCCTAAAGTCTTGTTCCGGTTTATTGATTAAAGCAAAAATGATAATAGAAAGGTATGAAATGGAGCCAGTCAGATCAAAATAGTGTTCAGTTTGATAAATGTATGAAGGAATAAATATCATCCAATGGAGAATAAATCCTATGGAAGCACATACTAAAAACAAAGGTAATTCGTTGATGATTACACTTCCTTGACTTCCTGCAGTCATCATTAATGCAGCTATTATCAAGGATATAAGAATTGATAGTATTGAACCTGAATTAGTCATATTATTTATTCAATTTATAAATAAGATTGTTCTATAATTTGTATCCTTTATAACATATCTATTTAAGATGTTACATACACTTACAACTTCTGAATCTTCTCAATATAGCAATGATGGATATTTCATAAGAAATAAGGTTTTCATTAAAAATGAATTAAGCTTTATTAGAGAGGCAGTTGAAGATTCTGTAAAAAAGGCTAAAGAGCTTAGTGAAAAAGGAAATACTTATTGGCTAGATGGAAAGAGATTTGTAGATATAGGAAAACTAACAGTCCAATTTGAATCAAAAGATGATAGTAAGATAATTAAAGTAATTGAGCCTGCTAACTTACTTAATAAATCACTTGATGACTTAATTCGTGACAAGAGATTAGTGGAACCCATTAAAGGCATAATTGGAACCGACAGAGTATCTCTTTGGACTAATAAACTGAACCTTAAAAGGCCTAGAGAAGGTTCCGGTTTTGGTTGGCATCAAGACTCTCCTTATTGGATTCATGATTGTAGTCACGTAAATCTTCTTCCCAATGTTTATGTAGCTTTAGATGATTCATATCAAAGTAATGGATGTTTTAGAGTCATAAAAGGCAGTCATAAAGATGGATGCCTTATAGGAAGGAATGATGGAACACAACTCGGTGGTTTTTATACTAACCCTGAATTATTTGATTTATCGAATCAAGTACCCATGGAAGTAAATGAAGGTTCAGTTATCTTTTTTAACCCTCACATAGTCCATGGCTCCGATCCGAATGTTTCTGATAATCCTAGGCGTGCTTTTATAATTACCTATCAACCTGCAGATTATCCTGCGCTTAAAACGGGCGAAGTTAATAATATCTAGGTTATTTTATATTGCTTACCTTTTTCCAAAGGCTCTCATCACTCAACCAATTATCTATCCAATTATGGAAATGCTGGACTCTGCCTTCATCATTATTAAGTAACGCTTCATTAAACCCTCTTGAATGCATGCCAGCCTGCATATCATTCAAATAATGGATATCTTGATCTATTGTTACAGTTAAAGACTGACGACCTTCTATAACATCTTCTCTAGTAAATATTTCGTGCTCAGCTCTAATATCAGGATATTCATACATTGATGATCCAGGTAATAACTCTATACCTTTTTTAGAATCTATAATTTTTTCTTTGGGTATTTGAAAGCTTAATTTTGTAAAAGTACATTTATTAGGATCCGATAAATGAGGTTTAGGACCATATAGCCACATCCTTTCGGGATGAATAGTCATAAATATATTAGGAAAAATATCATATTGGTAAACATCTGATACTTGATCATTGGTAAATTTAGAGTAGTCAAACCCTAACTCATTTCCTATGGTTCTTTTTTGTTCCTGTATTGCTTGTCTTATTTCTGAAACTTTACCTTTAAAATCATCTGGATTTAATCTAAGACCTTTAAGGTAATTACTCATAAATTCAGGAGGTTGAGTAGGAGTTTCATATCTTGGATTTATCACAGGACTCTCTACAGAGGTTCTGGAGTGGCCAAAAGGCCACATGTCGTTATCAGCATCACAGCAATCAACGAAACTTGCATGTTGCGGATGGATAAAATCCACATGATATTGTTCTAAAAAATTATCTCTAACTGTTTTCCAATTAGCTTCTAGTTCTAATGATTGATGTTTTACTAGAATCATTTCTTCAAAATGATAATGATCTAGCTGAGAAATAATTGTTCCTAGAAATGTTTCAAGACTAGCTGAACCTTTATCCATATTTATGAATATCAATCCTGACCAAGTTGAGACTTGGACAGGTTTTAATGATCTTTGATCGCAAGATACTCCATCCTTAAAAAGTTCCCTATCAGGTACAAATTGTAATTTACCTTCTAAGTTGTAAGTCCATCCATGATAGGGGCAGGATATCTTCTTTACAGATCCAGTTTCTATAGATAGTAATTTATTTCCTCTGTGTTGACATACATTATAAAAGGCAGACAAGCCTTTCTCAGCATTCCTTGTAATAATAATCGACTCCCTTCCAATATCATAAACAAAGAAATCACCTATCTCTTCAAGATCTGATTCTAGGCCAGCAAATAACCATGTTTTGGTCCAAATATTATCCCATTCAAGCTTCATAAAATCTGGAGTTGTATATCTATCAGTCGAAAGACTAGCTTCTTTGTGGGGTTCAGCTCTAATTGAGCTCGAGAAGTCAATGAAGTTAAAACGTTGTGGCATCTTACAAAAATAATAACATGTTATACTTTTAGTTAGCTATTATTTTTTTGTTAGAATTATAAATAGTGGTGCCCAGAGGTGGAATCGAACCACCGACACAAGGATTTTCAGTCCTTTGCTCTACCGACTGAGCTATCTGGGCAAAATTGAATGACGGATTGTATACAAATATTAGTTTGTGTAGAAGTATTAAGATTTAGGAGGAATAAACCCTTTAGGTCTAGCATAGTCCTCTCCAGAAAAAAAAAGTTCCATTTGCTCCTTTAGCCAATTTCTTGATTCCTTATCTTGAAGGTTCAATTGGTTTTCATTAATTAACATTTTTTGATTTTCTAGCCATTCGTCCCAGGCTTTCTTTGAGAGGGTGTCAAATATTTCTTCACCCTTAGGCCCAGGGTGTGGAGGTTTATCTAAACCTTCAAGATCCTTTTTATATTTTTTGCAAAAAATAATTCTTGTCATATACGTGATAATTTTACTATGGTTTTTTTAATAGGTGAAGGTAGGCCAATGGAATTAATATTCTTTGCTCCAAGCCATATTAACTCTTTAGGTAATTTAGTTCTATAAGGGGCCAAGCATATGTTGATCGGTATAGCTTCTAAATTATAGTGACTAAAGGTATGTTTTATAGGCTTTTTCTTTAAGTAACTTTTTATCTCTAGATTAAACATTTCTTTACTTATATTTTTAGTTTCTTCAAAGCTATTAAATTCTAGAAAGGACCAAAGACCAGGCCATATACCTTCCCCAGGTCTTTTTTTTAAGAGGTATTCTCCTTTTTTATTATTTACGATTAACCAGTAGACTTTTTTAATTGGCTTGAGTTTTCTTTCCTTTTTTTTTGGAATTGAATTAATAAGGTTATTATTATTTGCTATACACTTTTTATTTATTGGACATAAAGTACATTCAGGCTCTTTTATTGAACAAATTGTTGCACCCAAGTCCATAATTGCTTGGGTATAAATAGAAATGTCTTTAGTTGGCAAAAGTTTTTCCGCAAGCTGCCAAAGTTTTTTATTATTTTTTGAATTCAATAAATCTCCTTCTATAGCTTGATAACGTGAAATAACTCTCCTTACGTTCGCATCTAAAATTGGTGCAATTTTATTAAAACCTAATGCGAGAATAGCACCAGCTGTCGATTTACCAATACCAGGAAGATATTCGAGCTTTTCTAAGGAGTTCGGGAAGTTTCCATCAAATTCTTGAATAATTATATTCGCAGATTTATGAATATTTTTAGCTCTTGAATAATATCCAAGTCCAGACCAATATTTTAGAATTTCATCTTCATTACTTTCTGATAAGGTTTTCAAATTAGGGAACCTTTTGATAAATCTAATGAAATAAGGTGAAGCTGTGCTAACTTGAGTTTGTTGAAGCATTATCTCAGATATCCAAACTGTATAAGGAGTTCTATTTTTTTGCCATGGCAGATCCTTTCTACCATTTTTTTTATGCCAATTTATTAATGAACTGCTGAATGAAACCATTGTTTAGTATTCAATTCTATCTTACTCTAGCTGGTGTGCTTAGTATTATTAGATATAATGCGCTTCCTAAATTAAAGGGACAAAATATAGATAATGAGAATCTCAGAAATTAATAGAAAAACTTCGGAAACTGAAGTTTTTATAAAGATAAATTTAGATGGTAAGGGATCTAGCTCTCTATCAACTGGCTTACCTTTCTTGGAGCATATGTTAGATCAAATAGCGAGACATGGTGTTATAGATCTTGATATTAAGGCTAAAGGAGATTTGCAGATAGATGATCATCATACTATAGAAGACATAGGTATCACTTTAGGGCAAGCATTCTCAAAAGCTTTAGAAGACAAGAAAGGAATTAGAAGATATGGTTTTTCTTATGTCCCTTTAGATGAAGCTTTATCAAGAGTCGTACTAGATTTTTCTGGAAGGCCTGGTTTATTTATGAATGTTAAGTTTTCAAAAGAGACTGTAGGAGGTATGGATGTAAGTATGTTTGAGCATTTCTTTCAGTCTTTTTGTAATCATGCTCATGTAACTTTACATATACATAATTTAAGTGGTGAAAATACACATCATCAAATAGAAACAATTTTTAAGGCATTTGGAAAGGCTTTAAGGATGGCTATTGAATTAGACCCTAGATCAGAAGGTGTTATACCTTCTACGAAAGGTTCGCTTTAAAATAGTCTTTATATAGAGTATAAATGAAAAAAATAGCTATTGTTGATTACGGCATGGGTAATTTACATTCAGTAAAAAAGGCTTTAGAAAGATCTGCGCCTAAATCACAGATTGTTGTTACTAGCTCTTCATCAGAAATAGATGAATCAGATAAAATTGTTTTACCAGGAGTTGGAGCTATAGGCGATTGTGTTAAAGCTTTAAGGGATTCCAATCTGGATAAAGCTATTATAAATAATGTGGGCATTAAACCTTTGTTAGCTATATGTGTTGGAATGCAACTTCTTTTAGATTTTAGTCAGGAGAATAATCTTACACAAGGTCTAGGCTTAATAAAGGGTAATGTTAAGAAATTTAGAAGAGATAAAGAGAATTTAGATATCAAGATCCCTCACATGGGGTGGAATACTGTTAAACAGTCCAAAAAACACTTCATGTGGTCTGGAATTCCTGATGATAGTTATTTTTATTTTGTACATAGTTATGCATGTGAGTTATTAGATTCAACTCAAGGCATTTCTCAACATGGGATAGACTTTAGTGCCGCAATAGCTGGAAGAAATATTTTTGGAGTGCAATTTCATCCAGAAAAAAGTCAACAGATAGGGCTCAAAATTTACGAAAACTTTTCAAAATGGGAAGGTGATGAATCATGATAGTTATCCCAGCTATAGACTTAAAAGGAGGAAAGTGTGTTCGACTTAGAGAAGGTAAAATGAATGATGAGACTATTTTTTCAAATAATCCAATTGAAGTGGCTAATTCATGGCATGCTCAAGGGGCAGAATTACTTCATATCGTAGATCTGGATGGAGCTGTTAATGGTGTTCCTATAAATAAATCTCTTATCAAAGATATCGTAAATAAAAATGATACTTTATCAATTCAAGTTGGTGGAGGAATTCGAAATTTCGAAACAGCTAAAGAGTATCTAGATTCAGGAGTAGAAAGAGTTGTATTTGGAACTCATGCAGTTAAAGAGCCTGAATTAATAAGAGATTTGTGTGAAGAGTTTCCAAATCAAGTTGTTTTAGGTATTGATTCAAGGTATGGATATGTAAAGACTGATGGATGGCTAGAGGATTCTAAAATTACTCCTAAAGATTTAGTTGAAATATATGAAGGACTTGCGATTAGTGCAATTATTTTTACTGACATTAAAAGAGATGGCATGATGAAAGGATTGAATATACATGAAACTTTAAGTTTGGCTGCTATTACCTCAATCCCAGTAATAGCTTCAGGCGGGATATCTAGTCTTGAAGATATTCAGAATTTAGTTAGCGCTTCAAAAGAAGGAAATAAAATAGGAATTGATGGTGTCATTTGTGGAAGGTCGTTATATGAAGAAAAGTTTACTTTAAAAGAGGCTATGGAATTAGCCAAACAACTAATATGAGTGTAGCGGCTAGGATTATACCTTGTCTTGACGTTGATAAAGGTAGGGTAGTTAAAGGAGTTAATTTTTTAGATATTAAAGACGCCGGAAATCCCGTAGAAATTGCTAAGCGTTATGACAGAGATGGCGCAGACGAAATAACTATGCTAGATATAACAGCTAGTAACGAATATCGAGATACCACATATAAAACAGTTGAGGATATTGCCGGAGAAGTTTTTATTCCTTTAACTGTTGGCGGGGGAGTCAGAACAATAGAAGATATAAGAAACCTGTTGTTACATGGAGCAGACAAAGTATCTATCAACACAGCGGCAGTTGAAGATCCTGATTTTATAAGATCAGCTGCCAATAAGTTTGGTTCTCAGTGTATCGTTGTTGCTATAGACGTAAAAACGAAAGATTCCACTAAAAATAAATGGGAAGTTGTAACCTATGGAGGAAGAAAGAAAACAAATCTGGATGCAATTCAATGGGCTAAGAAAGTTTGTGAATTGGGAGCAGGAGAATTACTTGTAACAAGTATGGATAGAGATGGAACAAGAAAAGGTTTTGATATTAATCTATATCATACTTTATCACAGGAAATTAATGTGCCTTTAATTGCTTCCGGGGGGGTAGGTAGTTTAGATCATTTAGTTGAAGGAATAATTTTAGGCAAAGCAGATGCTGTGTTAGCTGCCAGCATATTTCATTTTTCTGAATTTTCTATACCAGAAGCTAAAAAAGTCTTAGAAAGATCAGGCGTACATGTGAGAAGATAATTCTAAATATTTTATTAAATAGTTTATTAATGATGAGGAGAAAGTCTATGAAAAAAATTATATTCATATTTGGTGCTTTGTTTGTTTTTCCAATGTCGTCTGCAGAACCAGACATAGAAACATGGAGATTAGTTTCAGAAGGTGATCCTGCATTGGGTATTATTCATTCTGTTTGCATAGAGGGATACAAATTTGCTATTTATAGGAGTAGAGTTACAAGCAGAAGTCAAGATGGGACTTATCTTGGAGAAAGCCAATCTGGAAGTTTATCTCAAATAATAAATGATAAAGGCCGAGGCATAAAATGCTCCTTAGATTAGGCTATTAATTTTTTAATGTAGTTTCTTCAATTTCTCCAAAAGACTTCATAGAGAAAGCAATGGGTTGTCCCGTTGCTATTTCTAATTTAACAACTTCATCTGGTGTTAAGGATTTAAGTTTCATAATAAGTGCTCTTAATGAATTTCCATGAGCAGTTACAAGAACATTTTTTTCTTCAACAATTAAGGGTAGTATCTTTTCTTCAAAGTATGGAATGACTCTTTCTGAAGTATTAAGAAGGCTTTCACCTCCTGGTGGAGGGACATCAAAAGACCTTCTCCAGATATGAACTTGCTCATTTCCCCATCTTTTTCTTGCTTCATCTTTATTGAGACCAGCTAGATCTCCATAGTTCCTCTCGTTAAGAGCTTTATCTTTTATAGTCTCTAGATTATCTTGATTAAGTTGCTCAAGAATTATTTGTCCAGTCTTTTGTGCTCTTTTTAACGCTGATGTAAACATTACATCAAATAATAACTTTTTCCTTTTAAGTAAAACTCCAGTTTCTTTAGCTTCTTTTATTCCCTTTAAGGTTAGATCTGGGTCCTTCCATCCAGTAAAGAGATTTTTCTCATTCCAAGCACTTTGACCATGCCTAACAAGAACTAAGAGACCTTTATTATTCATAAATAGAATCTAAATATTAACTAAAGGCGCATTTTACATTACGAATCTATATAATCACCATCCGAAATGGAAAACTTATTACTTTTTTTAGCACAAAATATTTTTGCTTTTTTTGTTCTTATTTTTTTAGTTTTCTTTTTAATCTTTTACGAGGGAAAAAAGGGCGGCAAGAGAGTTGATAATACAGAAGCTACCCGATTGATAAATAAAGAAAATTGTCTCGTTCTAGACTTAAGGCCAGCTCATGAATTTAATATTGGCCATTTATCTAACGCAGTAAATTTATTAATTGAAGATGTTGGAGATCAGATAAATACTTTACAAAAAGATAAGGAAAAACCTCTGTTATTAGTTTGTCAAACAGGATCTGTTTCTAAGAAAGCAGGCATTTCTTTGAAGAAATCTGGGTATGAAAATTTATACATACTATCAGGAGGAATGATGGGTTGGCAGAATGCTGGACTTCCTACTATTAAGTAAAAGAAGGTGTTACAAAATATCTAGTTCTTTTATTTTTCTAGAAAGTGTATTTCTTCCCCAGCCAAGAAGTTTTGCTGCTTCATTTTTTCTACCTTTTGTTCTATTTAGCGCAGCTTTGATCATTGTTTTCTCGAACATAGGGAGCGCATCCCTCAAAATATCTTGATTACCGCTGAGTAATAGAGAATCAGCCCAGGAATTAAGAGAATCAGTCCATTTTTCCTCTTGAATAGAAGTTTCTTCTAACAATTCTTTAGGCAGATCTTCCAATCTAATTTCTCTACTTGGAGACATCACAGTTAGCCATTTGCAGGTATTTTCTAGTTGCCTGACATTTCCTGGCCATAATAAACCTTTGAAGTGCTCTTCAGTTTCTTTAGATAAATACTTTGCTTCTGTATCCATTTCAATGGAAGATGCCTTAAGAAAATGTTTACTCAAAGATGGGATATCTTCTTGTCTTTGATTTAATTTAGGTAAATCTATTTTTATTACATTTAATCTATGAAATAAGTCTTCTCTAAAAGTACCTTCAGATACTTGTTTAGTTAGATTTTGGTGAGTAGCTGCAATAACCCTCACATTTATAGATATAGGTTTATGACCTCCAACTCTATAAAATTCTCCATTTGAAAGGACTCTAAGAAGCCTTGTTTGAGTTTCAAGAGGCATGTCACCAATCTCATCTAAGAAAAGTGTTCCATTATTTGCCTGCTCAAATCTCCCCAATCTTTTTTCGTCTGCTCCAGTAAAGGCACCTTTTTCATGACCGAACAGTTCATCCTCTAAAAGATCTTTAGGTATATCTGCCATATTGAGACCTATAAAAGGTTCTTTCTTTCTTGGGCTATGTTGAAATAAAGCTCTAGCTACTAATTCCTTGCCGGTGCCTGTTTCTCCAGTGAGAAGAACAGTAGAATGTGAATTACTTAGTTTTCCTATTGCTCTAAAAACATCCTGCATTGCAGGAGCTTCTCCAATAATCTCAGAACCAATCTCAATACTACTTTCAATATGACTTTCTTGTACTATTGCTCTTTGAACTGTTTCAATGGCATGTTCAATATCAAATGGTTTAGGTAAATAGTCCCAAGCACCCTTTTCAAAAGATGAAGTTGCGCTTTCAAGATCAGAATGAGCAGTCATTATGATTATAGGAATTTTTGAGTATTCTGATTGCATTATTTCAAGTAATTCCAAACCGCTTTTTCCTGGCATTTTTATATCACTTAATATGGCAGAAGGAGTTTCTTTTTTTAGCAGCTTTAGTGCCGCATCTGCATTTGAAAAAGTTATTACTTCTAGTTTACTCTGAGTTAAACCTTTTTCTAGAACCCACCTTATAGACTCATCATCATCTATAACCCAGACTTTATTTAAAGTATTTTGCATAAATTAATTCTTTTTGGTTATTTTCATCTATATCATTTTTTTCTATTGGAAGCATAAGAGTAAATGTAGTTTTATGCTGGCTGCTATTAAAGGTAACAGTACCATTATGCTGAGATAGTATGCCTTGCGTTATTGCTAAACCCAAGCCATTTCCACCTTCTTTACCAGATATCATTGGAAAAAATATTGAGTCATGAATTTCTTGAGGTATGCCTTGCCCGTTGTCTTCAATTATGATCTTGCATATAGTGCCAAAACGTTTTTTTCCTATATATTCTTGGTGACCTACTCTAGTTGTAACCTTAATATAAGATTCACTCGCTTTTTTAAATAAAGCATCTCGAGCATTTTTGAGAATGTTTAAAAGAGCTTGCTCCATTAGAGAAAGATCAAAAGAAATTTCTGGAATACTAGGATCGAAGTCTTTTATTATTTTTATTTCCTTGAGCGTCTCAACTTCTATCAAAGCCAACATTTTTTCAATAGGGAAATGAATATTTTGTAATTCAAAGATGGGTTTAGTATTCGGGCCTAAGATATTATCAACAAGTCTAGAGAGTCTTTCTGTTTGTTGTATAACAATCTTTGTATATTCTTTGAGTTCATCTTTATCCAGTTGTTTTTCTAGCAACTGAGCTGCGCCCTTAATTCCACTTAAAGGATTTTTTATTTCATGTGCCATTCCTCTAGCAAATTGACTTGTAACTTTTTGGTTATTAATTAAAGTGACATTTTGCTTAATTTTAGAAGCAAATTCTTTCTTATTAATCTCGAATATTAATTTTTCTGAATTTTTTCCTAAATTTATATAGCAAGCTTGATAATCGCATACAACTGTTTTTCCTTCTCTTAAGTACAGAACAGCATCATGCTTAGTAAGCTGTATCTTTTTTTTAAAAACTTGTTTCAATCCATTTAAATTATCTAGCTCTTCATAGAAGAGATCAGATATATTTTTACCTAAGCAAGAGGTTTTGCTTACTGAGAAAATATCTTCGGCAGATGCATTCATATACTCTACTCTCAGATCTTTAGAAAAAACTATTAATGCAGTTTGTAATCCGGTCAGTAATTTGTCTAAATGATCCATGGTTCCTTATAAGCTCCAGAAAAGGATTAACTCTGTTCTGGAGCTTATTATTTTAATTTATAAGGGTTCCAACAATATGGGTTATTATTTTATATGGATCTGCATTTGAAGCTGGTCTTCTATCTTCCAAATAACCGTTCCAGTTATGCTCCACAGTATAAATAGGAATTCTTATACTGGCTCCTCTATCACTAATACCATAAGAGAATTGATCAATATTTTGAGTTTCATGAAGTCCTGTTAGCCTTTTATCATTATCAGATCCATACGAAGCTATACCTTCTGAATGAACTTCTCCTAATTTTTCACAAAATACTGAAAAAAGCTCTTCAGAGCCTCTTGTTCTCATCTCGCCATTTGAAAAATTTGTATGCATTCCTGATCCATTCCAATCACCTTCTTTTGGCTTAGGATGAAGATTAACAGAAACCCCAAATTCTTCAGCAACTTTAAAGAGTAAGTACCTACTAACCCATAAATCATCACCTGCTTTTATCCCTTTACCTAAAACTTGATATTCCCATTGACCTAATGCAACTTCTGCATTAGTGCCCGTTAATTCAATCCCTGCATCTAGACATGCATCCATATGAGCTTCTGAAATTTCTCTGCCTTGAACATTATTAGCTCCTACTCCGCAGTAGTAGTCTCCTTGAGGAGCTGGTGTTCCATCTTCCCATCCTAGTGGATTACCTTCTTTGTCGGTTAAGAAAAATTCTTGTTCAAAACCAAACCACCAATCATCTGTAACTACTTTATCTGCAGCAGCTCTTGTATTGGAAGGATGCACTTCATGTTCTCCAGTCTCAACCTGGCACATTATTAAAGACCCATCACTTAGGGGGTTTTCATATTGTTGTACAGGAATTAGTAAGCAGTCAGAACTCCCACCTTCAGCTTGTTGAGTCGAAGAGCCATCAAAAGACCAGTCAGGCGCCTTTCTATCAGTTGAAACTTTTACCTTACTTCTTAGTGATGGTTCAGGTTTAAAGCCATCTAACCAAATATATTCGTATTTGTTCATATCTTTTGACATAGTTTTCTCCGTTTATGAATTAATAAAATGTTATATAGATTGACTATAACATAGCATATGATCATCAAAGGTGCAATTTTTTGAATAAAATTCTTTTAAAATGCACTTAAATAGAACAAATGCTCTATAATAGATAAACTTAATAAGTTATTTTTAAATCTTGGCTTGATAAACCTTCTTTTTTTGAGAAACTTAACCATTCTGCTAAATATAGATTCCATTGAAACTTTTCATCTTTACTTAACATTTTGAGGTTCGGATATTTATTTAGGAGCCAGAACTGCTTCTTTCCATTAAATTTTATAACTTCTGCCATTTTTGCATCGTGATATATGGCAACTTCTATCTTACTGTCCCGCAAACCAAAGGTGCTGAAATGCCCATGCTTTATTTGCAATAAATCAGTGTGTTGCGAGAGAGATTTAATTACCATTGAAACTTCACTTTTAAAAGTGCCTTCTGGAAGAAAAAAAGAAAGATCTTTTTTAATTCTATTTTCAGAAAAGAGTTCTTTATATTTTATGTAATTAGTTTCAAAAAGAGAGATTAATAATCTAGTCTTAGATATATTTTTTTTTGATTTAAAACTTGTATACAAGATAACCTCATTCTTTTATATATCATAAGTAGACCATAATATTATTGCTGCTACACCTCTAAAAGGTTTCCAAGCTTCAGCTATCTCAGAAGTTGTCAATACATTTGGTCTTTTTTCTAAATTTTTAATTCTTTGAATGGCTACTTGTAAACCTAGATCAGAGCTAGGCCAGGCATCAACTCTTTTTAAGCAAGCTAAAAGATAACAATTAGCAGTCCAGTCCCCAATGCCTTTAAATTGGGTTAGATAATTTATAACTTCGTCGTTATTCATAGATTTTATTTTATTTAGATTCATGCTTCCATCCATGCATGCTCTAGCTATAACTTTACAGTAAGATATTTTTTGTCTACTCAGCCCTATCTCAGATAGTTCTAGATCAGTAATTTTCTGTACATTTTCAGGATTAATATTTTTAAGTAGTTTTTTCAATCTTTTGTAGATAGCTTTGGCAGAAGCAACTGATAATTGCTGTTCTATTATCAGATTTATGAGTCCTGCAAATCCAGGAGTCCTGTTAAAAGAAGCAATCTCTCCTTTTGAAAAATCTAAAATTTTCTTTAAATCAGGATCTTTATTTTTTAAATAAAAAATCCCTTCCTGGAAATGCTCTTTATCTAATATTGAATCCATCTTTATAAATCTCTTTAATTAAATCTTCTTTAAAGGGAAGTTGTTTTATACAAGCTTGATTATAAGATGTTATATGTTGTTTTTCTTCCAAAAGAAAATTATAGATAGGTTCTTTAAATCTCTCATCTTTTATCCAATGAAATGAATAAGTTTCTATAGGACAGAAACCTCTTTTAATCTTATGCTCCCCTTGAACTCCAGGATCAAATTTTGAAATATTATTTTCAATGCAAAAATCTATACCCTGATAATAACAAGTTTCAAAATGTAAGGCATCATAATCCTCTATGGATCCCCAATATCTTCCAAAGAGAGTTTTTGTATCAAAAAAATTTAATGCCCCCGCTATGTATTCATTAGATTCATTCTTACACATAACCAGTAATAGAGAATTGGGCATTAATTCTCCGATTATCTTAAAAAATTCTAAGTTCAGGTATCCACCACTTCCCCTTATTCCATTGGTTCTTTTATAAAATAGATAAAAAATATCCCACATTTCTTCTGTAATATCAGGGCCTAGAAATCTGACCATGGTTAGGCCTTGTTTTTTAATTTTATCCCTCTCTTTTTTAACGTTTTTTCTTTGTCTTGACGTAAAGTCGTCTAAGAAATTTTCAAACTTTTTATAACCTTTATTGAACCAGTGAAAAGAATTATTAGTTCTAAGGCTTAACTCAGAATTTTTAAATGCTGTTTTTTCTTTCGGGTCGGGATAAAGAATATGAAAGCTTGATATTTCTAATTGTACTGAAAGTTGTTTAATTTCCGACATAATTAATCTAATTGTTTCAGACTTATTTAGATTTTTTTTTAAACATAATCTTGGACCAGATGCAGGTGTAAATGGGATGGAGCTAACTAATTTTGGATAATATTGCATACCATTCCTATAAAATGCATCTGCCCATGACCAGTCAAATATGAATTCACCAGAAGAATTAGTTTTAAGAAATAAAGGCATCAGTCCTACTAACTCTTTATTTTCATATAGAAGTAAATAAAAAGGCATCCATCCGGTATTAGGTCCTATACATTTAGATCTTTCTAAAGCTGTGAAAAATGAATGTTTTAAAAATGGGTAATCTGTTTCTATTAAATTATCCCATTCACTTTCAGATATGGAATCAATGGACTCTATAAAATTAATTTCCACTTAGATAGTTCCTAAAAAAGAACCAATAAAAATTGATAGACCTATCCAATTGTTATTAGTAAATGCTGCAAAGCATTTATCTTTCTCCCTTTCTTTAATTAATTCTTTTTGGTAAAAACTTAGGAGAACTGCTAAAAATAGTGCTATATAAAAAACTATGCTTACCTTGGCAAGGATTCCAGATATTGCCCAAAAAAATGTTGAAGATAGATGACAAATTAAAATAATATTTAGCTCTTTATCACCAAAACTAATGGCTGAAGAATTAATTCCTATTTTTAAATCATCTTCTTTATCTACCAATGCGTAAATAGTGTCATAGGCTATTATCCAAAGAAAGCAGGCCAAAAACATAATCCATGCATTAATAGTTATTTGATTAAGTTCAGCAGCGGAAACCATAATTATTCCCCAGGAAAAGGCTAGACCTAAGAAAAATTGAGGAATTGAAAAAAACCTTTTGGTTAAGGGATATAAAATTGCTAAGCCTAACCCTATAAGCGCCATATATAAAGAGAGTTTATTTAAAAAGAACAAAAGAAATCCAGATAAGCATATTAATATTACGAAAGCAAATAATGCTTCTTTTACTGTTATTTCTTTAGTGACCAAAGGTCTTGTCTTAGTTCTCAAAACTTCCTTGTCAAATTCTCTATCAAATATATCATTA
This sequence comes from SAR86 cluster bacterium, assembly GCA_029268615.1. Classification (NCBI taxonomy): domain Bacteria; kingdom Pseudomonadati; phylum Pseudomonadota; class Gammaproteobacteria; species SAR86 cluster bacterium. The sequence continues at coordinate 86,583 of JAQWNM010000007.1, forward strand.
ATGATACATCCAGCAGATCTCATTAAGAAAGTTCCTAAAATAAAAATTAAGATTAAATTTAAAGAAGGGTTTCCATACGTAAGGAGACAGAATGATGAAAGTGTTGGCCATAGAAGTAAAAGAGTACCTATAGGTTTATCTATTCTTGCTAACAAGCTTAAAGCTTTAATTTTTTTTAGAAGATTTTCCATGCTGTATATTAGCCTTTATTTTAAAAATTGGTTGTTAAAGTCTAGGTACTTATAAAAGTTAATGTAGAATATTTAAACTTTTATTCAGAATTTAAGGAGAAATAAATGAAAAAATGGGAGTGCATAGTCTGCGGACTAATATATGATGAGGCCGAAGGTTGGCCTGATGATGGGATAGCTCCTGGCACAGCTTGGGATGATGTTCCTGAAGATTGGCTATGTCCTGATTGTGGCGTAGGGAAAGAAGATTTTGAAATGATTGAAATAGATTAACTTTCTGATTTTATGTCCTTAACTTCTAAGATAGTTTTCTCGATGTTTTTGGGAATCTTTATTGGATCGTTAATAAAGTTCTCTAACGACATGGGGATGCTTAATTCTATATTTTATTTTATTTTCTATGACATTCTAGCCAATGGAATTTTTGATGTAATAGGTAAAGTATTTATAGCTTCTTTGAGGCTAGCTGTTGTGCCACTAGTTTTTATTTCATTGGTTTGTGGAGTTGCTTCAATTTCGTCAAATTCACAATTAAGGAGTATCTCCTTTAAAACATTTTCTTTATATTTATTTACAACAGCTATAGCTATAAGTTTAGCTTTGATCTTTGCTTTATTAATTGGTCCAGGCTTAAATCTAGACATGTCTCTGCCGCAATCTTTTACCCCTAAAGAGTCTCCCGGTTTAAAAGAAGTCATAATTAATATTTTTCCAATCAACCCTGTAGCTGCTATGGCAGAAGGTAATATGCTCCAGATAATAGTTTTTGCTATTTTGTTTGGTCTAGCTCTAAAAGCAACTGGAGATTCAGCAAAGAATCTTAAGATGAGCTTCGAGAGATTAAATGAGGTTGTTTTGAAACTAGTAACTATGTTAATAAATCTAGCTCCTTACGGTGTATTTTCTTTACTTCTAACTATTTTTGCCGTTGAAGGTTTAGGTATAGTTGGGAATTTAGCAAAGTATTTTCTCTTAGTATTGATTGTTTTGGTTTTTCATGGTCTTGTAACCTATGGAATTATTTTTACTACTTTTACTAAGTTGAGTTTTTTAACATTCTTAACAAAAGTAAGATCTTTGGCAGTTTTTGCTTTTAGTACTTCTTCAAGTAGTGCAACTATGCCAGTCACTATTGATACAGTACAAAATAAATTAGGTGTTAATTCCTCAATCTCATCTCTTACAGTTCCTTTAGGGGCAACTATTAATATGGATGGAACAGCTATAATGCAAGGAGTTGCTACAGTTTTCATAGCTCAAGCCTACAATGTAGATATAACATTAACGGGCTACCTTATGGTTATTATTACAGCCACACTTGCATCTATAGGAACAGCTGGCGTTCCAGGAGTTGGATTAATTATGTTAGCGATGGTTTTGCAACAAGTAGGCTTGCCGGTTGAAGGTATAGCTCTAATAATAGGAGTAGATAGGTTATTGGATATGACCAGAACAGCTGTTAATGTTTGTGGTGATGCCATGATATCCACGGTGGTCGCAAAGTCTGAAGATGAGTTCAGTGAATCTATATTCGAGAATAATTCTAAATAAATACATATTTAAATTTAAAGCCTATTCTTGTAGACTGCAAACCATAAATAAGTCTTCTTTTAAAAATGCATGGAGAAATAATGATAGAAAGTTATTTGGCTATACCGCCTATATTAGGTGTTTTAGGTCTTTTAGTGGCTTTGGGGATTTACATTATTGTAAATAGATTCCCTGAAGGTGATGATAAAGTAAAGAAAATAGGAGACCAAATTCACTTAGGTGCTATGGTCTTTATGAAAAGAGAATATACATATCTTTTGGGCTTTGCATCAGTAGTAATTATTTTGGTTGCTATATCACCTTTAGGCCAAGCAACAGCTCTAGCTGTGTTTTCTGGCGCAGTATCTTCTGCAATCGCTGGATGGTTGGGTATGTATTCTGCTACTAAAGCCAATGTTAGAACGGCAACGGCAGCCTCTGATTCTGGTGCCGAGGCAGCACTTTCTGTAGCTTTTTATGGAGGCTCTATTATGGGCCTTTGCGTTGCTTCCTTAGGTCTAATAGGTTTAGGTTCTTTATATTATATTTTAAGTGGGGATGCTCATTCTATAGAAGGCTTTGGAATGGGAGCTTCAATAGTTGCATTATTTTCAAGAGTTGGCGGAGGTATATTCACAAAAAGCGCTGATGTAGGAGCTGATTTAGTAGGAAAGATAGAAGCTGGAATACCAGAAGATGATCCAAGAAATCCGGGCGTAATAGCAGATAATGTAGGGGATAATGTAGGGGATATTGCTGGAATGGGTTCAGATATTTTTGAGTCTTATTGCGGATCCATGATTGCTTGCATAGCAATAGGTGCAACTTTAACTGTAGCAAAAGAAGGCATGATGTTTTTACCTCTAGCTCTAGCTTCTATAGGTTTAATCTCTTCAATTATAGGAATTATAATTGTCCGTATTTTTTCTAACCTTTCTCCTGCTTTGGCAATGAGAATAGGAACCATTGGTGCTCCAATTGTTTTTATTTCGGCAGCGTATTTTTTAACAAATCATTTACTAGAAGGAGCAGGAGATAATGTTTGGTTAGCTGTTGTATGTGGTTCTGTTGGAGGCATAGCAATAGGTCTTATCACAGAGTATTACACAGGGTCAAAGCCGGTGGTTAAAATAGCTGAATCGGGTCAAACTGGGCCAGCAACAGTCATGATTACAGGATTATCAGTAGGTATGCAGTCGGTTGTACTGCCTATAGCTTGCATAGCTACTATAATTTACATATCTACTGAACTTACTGGTTTATATGGAGTAGGTATAGCTGCTGTAGGAATGCTTTCAACTGTAGGTATAACTATGGCAATAGATGCTTACGGACCTGTGGCAGACAATGCTGGAGGTATAGCAGAAATGGCTGGGATGCCTGCAGAAACAAGAAAGATAACTGATGAATTAGATGAACAAGGAAATACAACTGCTGCTATAGGGAAGGGTTTCGCTATAGGTGCGGCTGCATTGGCTGCATTGGCCATTATTGCTGCTTTTGTTTCAACAGTAGCCAATAATCCAGGAAGAGAAGAATCATTTATTTTGCTACTTAATGATCCTATGGTGTTGATTGGTCTCTTTATTGGAGGAGCTATTCCTTTTCTTATAGCATCTATAACAATGACCGCAGTCGGTGATGCTGCATTTGAGATGATTAATGAAATACGAAGACAATTTAAAGAAATACCAGGCTTATTAGAAGGTAATGCAGAACCTGACACAGAAAAATGTGTAGATATAGCAACTACTGCTGCTTTAAAAAAGATGCTTTTACCAGGAATAATCGCTGTGGGAGCACCTCCTGTAGTAGGTTTTTGGCTGGGAGCTGAATCTTTAGGAGGTATGTTAGCTGGAGGTTTGTTGGCTTGTGTATTGATGGCTCTATTTATGGCTAATGCTGGCGGTGCTTGGGATAATGCAAAAAAATACGTTGAAAAAGGTAACTTAGGAGGCAAGGGGACAGATACTCATGCAGCTACTGTGGTTGGAGATACTGTAGGTGATCCATTTAAGGATACTTCCGGTCCAGCTATGAATATCTTAATTAATGTAATGGCAATAGTAAGTCTAGTGATAGCCCCATTAATCTAATAAAGATATTTCTTTTTCCATTCTAGTATGAGGTATTCCGGTGTCTGATTCATATGGCCCTGTTTCTATATATTTAAGAGATCTATAAAAATCTAGAGCATTATTCCTAGCATTTAGAATTATTTTATGAACATTATGATTCTCAGCTTCCTTCTCTAATTCAGCAAGGATTTTTGATCCTAGGCCTGTTCTTCTATAATCTTCAGAAACAGCCATGTATCTAATTTGAGCTTCATATTTATTAATTAAATGAATTCTACCAGTTCCAATTATTTTTAACTCATTAGTCATAGCTATTAAATGGAACCCTTGATCTTCAAATTGATCTTTTAAAGAATCTAATGGCATATTCCAAGGTTTACGTAATAATTCCCATCTAAATGAAAAATATTTACTCCATTCTTGTTTTGTTTCTGGCGACTTGATGATGTAATTCATTTAATTAATATCAATAAATATGATGAGTGAACGCGATAATATTTATATTTCCGATAAAGTAAAGGATATTCCTTTTGCTTTTAATGAGGAAGTAACCAAAGTTTTTGAAGACATGATTAATAGGTCTGTTCCTGGATATCAGTCTTCTCTAAAATTAGTCCGGGAATTTGGAAGGAAATATATTAGACCCGATACCAATATATATGATCTAGGTTGTTCATTAGGAGCTGCCACAGAGTCTCTTTTATTAGTGCCTATGATAAATAATAAGATTTTAGCAGTTGATAATTCGAGGCACATGATAAGAATGTGTAAAGAAAGGTTTCTTAAGAGTGCAGAAAATACTCAAGTAGAGTTTATATTAAGTGATGTTAGGGAAGTGGTTTTATCAAATGCATCATTGGTTATAGTGAACTACTTAATGCAATTTCTAGCTATTAAAGAACGTAAAGATTTGATTCGTATAATTTATGAATCATTAGTAGATGAAGGGGCGTGCATAATTTCTGAAAAAATACATTTTAAGTCCATAATGAGAACTAATTTAATAAGGGACATCCATCATAGTTTTAAATTAGAAAATGGTTATTCTGATCTTGAGGTTGCCAGGAAAAGAGATGCCTTAGATGGTGTTTTGATAACAGAAACAGAGCAAGACCACATTAAAAGAATTAAATCAATTGGCTTTAAAAGGGTTATGAAGATTATGAGTAATTTAAATTTTATTACATTACTATGTGTTAAATAGATGGGAAGATTAAATCCGGCCTGGAAGGAATTAATAAATAGCTATGATCTAAATCCTTATTTAAATAAAAAGGATAAAAGAATAGATAGTTGGGTAAAGTTACTATCTGATTTACCTCATATGCAGCCTTCTAAGATAAATTTAGATAAGTCTGTTTCTATAGCTGGCGACTGGCAAGAAGAAGATAGAGAATTAACTAAGAACCTTCTTTTAAATTTAATTCCATGGCGGAAAGGGCCTTTTGATATTCAAGGAATTTTTATAGACAGCGAGTGGAATTCAGACCTGAAATGGAAAAGGTTTTTAGAGTTAGATGTAGATTTAAACTCTAGTAATATTTTAGATGTAGGATCTGGTAACGGATATTATGGTTTTAGGATGTTAGGCTCAGGTGCTAATTTAGTGGTCTGTCTAGAACCAAACTTGAATCATTTCACTCAGTTCCTTGCAATTAATAAATTCATTAAATCAGATAGAATTAACATGATACCTTCAAGAATAGAGGAATTAGGTTTTATCAGTAATTGTTTTGATATTGTTTTTAGTATGGGGCTTCTTTATCATCAAAGAGACCCATTACAACATTTAAAAGATCTTAAAGCCCATTTGAAACCAGGAGGGAGAATAGTTTTAGAGACAATAATTGCGCCTGATTGTTATGGAGAAGTTTTGGTCCCTAAAGGTAAATATTCCAACATGCCTAATGTTTGGTTTCTTCATACTATTTTAGGTATAGAGAAACTTGTTAAAAAAGTAAATCTATCTATAGATAATGTTTCTAAATCTTTAATAACAAGCATAGATGAGCAAAGTTCATCAGATTGGATGCCATTTAGATCATTAAAAGATGGATTAGATCCTGATTCAACTCTTAAGACCATAGAGGGATATCCAAGACCAGAAAGAATTTTCTTTATATTGAGTTAAAATTTTATGAATCTGAGTAATCAACTACCTTACCTACCCATCTATCTACAAGTAAATAAGCTAATTGACTATTATTCTTAGACATTTCTATTGCTTCTATTTGTGCCTGTTCTAAGAGTTCTGAATCTCTTATAGGATCTGCTATTTTTAGATCCATCATCCCAGACTGTCTTGTTCCATATATCTCGCCAGCTCCTCTAAGTTCCAAATCCTTTTCGGCAATTGCAAAACCATCATTATTAGTTTCCATAATTTCAATTCTTTCTTTAGCAATAACACTTAAAGGTTCTTTGTATAATAGTAGGCAGTGAGATCTAGAATTAGCTTTTCTGCCTACTCTCCCCCTGAGCTGATGGAGTTGAGATAGACCTAGTCTCTCAGCATTTTCTATAATCATTAGATTAGCTTCTGGAACATCTACACCAACTTCTATCACTGTAGTACAAACTAATAGTTGGATTTTCCCATCTCTGAAATTATTAATTACTTGATCTTTTTCTTTCTTCTTTAATTTACCATGAACTAGACCTATTTTAATTTCTGGTAAAGTCATCAATAGTTCTTTGAACAAATCTTCTGCAGATTGAGCTTCTAATTCCTCTGATTCATCTATAAGAGTACAAACCCAGTAAACCTTTTGCCCTTCACTACATACTTCTTGTATTCTCTTTGAGATCTTATCCCTCATCGAATTAGGTCTGGCACTTGTTTCTATTGGTATTCGTCCTGGAGGCATTTCATCAATTGTAGAAACCTCTAACGAACCATAGACAGTCATTGCTAAGGTCCGTGGTATAGGTGTGGCAGTCATGATAAGTTGATGTGAGCTATTTTCTTTAGAACCACCTTTTTGTAATAAAGAGAATCTTTGATGAACACCGAACCTTTGTTGCTCATCTATTAGAGTTAGGCCAAGTTTATGAAAAATAACATCTGGTTGAAATAATGCATGAGTTCCTATTAGGATATCTATATCACCTTCATAGAGTTTTTTGACAATCTGTTTCCTTTTTACACTGGTTGTAGACCCTGTTAATAAAGACACTTTGATACCAAGGTCATTAAACCAATTAGCAAGATTTGCATGATGTTGTTCGGCTAGTATTTCTGTTGGGCACATTAAGGCAGTCTGGAATTTATTTTCTGAAGCATGCAAAGCTGCTAAAGCGCCTACAACTGTCTTTCCAGAGCCTACATCACCTTGAAGGAGCCTCCTCATAGGTGATTTACCTTTTAGATCATTTAGAATTTCAGACCAAGAATTTTTCTGACTAGAAGTTAGATTAAAGCCTAGTTTATTTAAGAAGGAGTCTTCTTTTTTTGAATTCAAGGGCAATGCTGGACCATTTCTAGCATCATTTTCTTTTTTTAAGATCCCTGAACATAGCATATGAGCTATGAGCTCTTGATAAATTAATTGTCTTTGAGCCGGATGCTTACCTAGAGAAAGTATCCCAATATCAGTATCTGCTGGAGGGTTGTGAATAAATAATAAGGCGTCAAGTATAGAGCCATATTGAGTGAATTTTTTTGTTTCCCAATGCTGATTTAGTAAATTATATTTCTCTGCATAAGAAAGACCATTTCTTATGAGGTTTCTAAGTCTACCTTGTTTTAAATTATCAGTTGTTGGGTAAATTGGAGTAAAACTATTCTCAATGTTTGGAATGTAATCTTTATTAAAGACTTGATAGGTTGGGTGTATCAATTCTTTTCCATTAGGTCTATGGTGTAAGGTTCCGTAACATCTAACTATCTTACCTATTGAAAGATTATTCTTCTGTGCCATTGCAAAATGGAACATTCTTATTTTAAATGAGCCCGTACCGTCATAAAGTTCAACAATTAACATTCTTCTGCCTCGAAATACAATTTGGCAAGAAGTTATTTCACCTTGAAATAATCCGGTCACCCCTTCTAGTGCATCTGCAACATATGTTATTTTTGTTCTGTCTTCGTATCTATAGGGAAGGTGGAATAAGGCATCTTCAATAGTTTGAATATTTAGCCTTAATAATGATTCATAAACCTTAGGACCTACTCCTTTTAGTTTTGATATAGAGCTAAGAGAATTTCTCCCAGAGGTCATTAGAAGCTATATGTGCTGTCTTTAATAATCACTCCTTCAACTTCTATTAAAGCATCCAAAGGCAATTTAGAAACCTCTATCGCAGCTCTGGCTGGATAAGGCTCTTTAAATAATAAAGTCATTATTTCATTTACTAAAGGGTAGATAGCTAAATCTTTTAAGTAAATATTAATTTTTACTATGTCATCAAATGTTGAATCAGCTGCTTTACAAACTGCTTCAAGATTTTTAAAAACTTGTTTGATCTGGGCCTCTTCACCTTGGACTAGTTTCATTGTTTTTGGATCCAAGGGTATTTGCCCAGATAGATAAACAATATTTCCCATCGCTATTGCCTGTGAATAAGGTCCTATTGCTTTTGGGGCATCCGAGCTTTCAATTTTTTTTCTGTTAACCATTTTTTATAGAATTAGTGAATAGTACTAATATTTCTCATTTCTTGAGAGTGCACTCTAGTTACTGAATGCACAGCTCTTAACGATCTAATTTTCCTCATAATTTTTGCAAGGTGAATTCTATTCAACACTTCTATTGTAAGAAAGAATTCAATTTCCTCCAAAGATTTTGCAAGACTCTGGATAGATTCTATATTGGTATCCGAGTTTGAGATAGCCGAAGCAATAGTTGCTAAGAGAGCTGTTTCATCTATTGCGAGGATTCTTATTTCAGCAGAAAATCCTTTTTTAAGTTCTGGTTGCCAGTTAACAGGAAAGCATTGAGTAGGATCTTCTCTTATAGATAAAATATTTTTACATCTTTCTTGGTGGACAACCATTCCCCTTTCTGTAGTGAAATGAGCTATGACAGAATCTCCCGGTATAGGTTTGCAACAAGTACCATAGTTAACAACTAAACCCTCTGAACCTGTTATCTCCATCGGAATTGTTTCTTCAGTAAGCGAATTAGATTTGCCAAGTCTAGCTAGCATTTGGTGTGTCACAACATTTACAGTTCTTTCTCCAAGTCCTATTTCTTCAAGAAGCTTATTTAAGGAGCTAACTCCTATATGATCTAGCGCTGCTCTTAAATCAAGCTTAGTTATGCTTTTAAGTTTTATATTAGACGACTCAAGAGATTGTTCCAAAAGCTTCTTGCCGAATATCTTAGCCTCAGAGGTTTTTAAGTTTTTTAAGTAGTGTTTTATACTCGTCCTTGCTCTTGCAGTTCTAGCAAAATTTAGCCATGCAGGATTTGTTTGTGATAAATTATCTCTTATTATTTCTATAGTTTGTCCACTCTCTAAAGGGACACTAAGAGGGGCTAGTCTTTTATTAATTCTGCAAGATTGGCAGTGATGGCCTATGTCAGTGTGAACAGCAAAAGCAAAATCAATGGGAGTAGAACCTTCTGGCATTTCAATAATATCTCCTTCAGGCGTAAAAACATAAATATCTTTTGGGAATAAATCAGATTTAATTGTTTCAACAAACTCTTTTGAATCATTGGTAGCTTCTCTCATCTCAAGAAGTTCCGCAACCCATCTCCGGGCTTTATTTTGAGGAATAGAATCTTGTTTTTCACCAGACTTATAAAGCCAATGAGAAGCTATGCCATTTTGCGCTAAATCATCCATTTCTTTAGTTTTTATTTGAATTTCAATAGGCTGACCTTCTAGTCCAAAAATACCAGTATGAACAGATTGATATCCATTAGATTTAGGTATTGCAATATAGTCTTTAAATCTCCCCTCTATGGGCTTGTACAAGGCATGTATTAACCCTAATGTCTTATAACAATCCGAAATTTCTTCAACAATTATTTTTATGGCATAAGTATCCATTATTTCCTGGAAAGATCTTCTTCTTTCTTTCATCTTTCTATAGATGCTATACAAGTGTTTTTCCCTTCCTTCAACAATAGCTAAGATATCTTGATCATTTAGTTTTTTTTCGATAGCTTTTAACATTCTATTTACTAGTCTCTTTTTGCCACCTACATTTTTCTTGACAGTTCTTTGTAACCTTTTAGCTCTAGTAGGATAGATACTCTTAAAAGCTAAATCTTCTAGCTCTCGGTAAACATTATTCATGCCAATTCTGTGTGCGATAGGTGCATAGATTTCTAAAGTTTCTTTAGCTATCCTTAATTGTTTCTCTTTATTGAGATATTCGATAGTTCTCATGTTATGAAGTCTATCTGCTAGTTTTACAACAATAACTCTGATATCGCTAGCCATAGCTAGAATCATTTTTTGAAGATTTTCAGCTTGAGCTTCTTGTCTTGATGAAGTTTGCAGTTTGTCTAATTTGCTAACACCATCTACAAGAGTTGCTACATTTTTATTAAATTCTTTTTCTATAACATTTTTTGGAGTGCCAGAGTCTTCCATGACATCATGAAGCATTGCAGCTGAAATACTGTCTTGATCCATTTGGAAGGAGCTAAGAATATTTGCTACTGCGATAGGATGAGAGACATAAGGATCTCCGCTACTTCTATATTGCCCAGTATGAGCTTGAGAGGCAAAATTATAGGCTTTCTTTACTAATTCTATTTCTTTAGCCTTTAAATAAGAGCCTAATTTCTCAGTTAAAGCGTCTATTGATTCCATACTAAAATATATTATAGGACAAAACACCCATTTTCCGGGTGCATAAGTAAGAAATCAAAAAAAGAATTACTTAATGTCTATAGAAGGCTTTTCAGAAAGTTGTTGAGTGAATTCTTCTTCAAGGTCTGCAATATCAACTTTAAGCTCATTGATATTTTGAGGAGATACTAATCCAGCTTCTATTTCTCTTAAAGCTGTGACCGTAGCTTTATCACCATCTGTTTCAAGAGTTGATCTTCTTCTCCCAGAGGTAAGTTGTCTTGCTCTTTTAGCCGCAAGCAGGATTAATTCGTATCTAGTATTTACTTTATCTAGGCAATCTTCAACTGTTATTCTAGCCATGCTCTTTTATATAAATTGATTAGGGATGCGTACTGTACTCTAAAACTTAACTATCTTCCATAAGAAGTTTAAGAGTCTTTTTAGCACTAAGCATTCTTTCTTTTTTTTGTATATTTTTCAGGGAGATTATGTCTATTAGGTCTTCTAATGATTCCTTAAAATTATCATTTACAATTATGTGATCAAAATTATGTGAATAATTGATCTCTTTTTTTGCTTCAGATAACCTTTTTTCTATAGATTCATTAGAATCTAAATCTCTGTCCTTTAGTCTTTTTTTTAAGGCATAAAATGATGGAGGCAGTATAAAAACTAAGACAGCATTTTTATAAATATTCTTAACTTGAAGGGCGCCCTGATAATCCAACTCAAGAATTAAGTCTTTACCTAGATTCATCTGAGAATCAACCCATTCTTTGCTTGTGCCATAGAGGTTTTCATACACCTCTGCATGTTCTAGAAATAATGCTTTTTCAAGCATGGTTGTAAATTTCTTCTTTTCTATAAAGAAATAGTCTTTGCCTTCTCTCTCATTTAGTCTTTTTTTTCTAGTAGTAAATGAGATACCTAGCTTTAGATTGTTTATTTCCTGAGCTAAAAGGGCTTTAATCAGGCTAGTTTTTCCCGTCCCTGAGGGTGCTGCTATAACAAATAATTTAGACATGTGTAGAAATTAAAATCATATTTTACGACAATGTTGCATGTAATTGTTAAAGTAGGTTCTAAATATTTAAATAAAGTTTATAAATCTTTTGTCTGAATTTTCTAATAGTAATAAATTCTTTTCTCTTTCTCTAGAGTTAGGAGCCTTAATTTTTGGAGATTTTAAGCTCAAATCAGGTTTAAATAGTCCTTATTTCTTTAATATGTCAGCTTTATTTGGCGGTGGAGCCATATATGAACTGGCTGATTTATATTCGAACCTGATTCTTGAAAAGGAAATAGATTTTGATATTATTTTTGGACCTGCATATAAGGGAATTCCTTTAGCTTCGGCTATAAGTTCTATTTTATATAACAAAACAAAAAAACGAATTCCAATATGTTTTGATAGAAAAGAGCTAAAAGATCATGGTGAAGGGGGTAATTTTATTGGTGCAGAGCTCGATGGAAGAGTTCTGATAGTTGATGATGTTTTGACAGTAGGAACTGCACTTAGGAGCAGTGTTAAAAAGACTTTAGATTCAGGAGGAATGATAGAAGCTGCAATTATAGGCTTGGATAGAGAAGAGATAATCACAGACTTGCCAGTAAAGAAAACGCTTATAAGAGACTTGGGCTTTCCTATTTATTCGATAGCAAAAGTTTCAGATCTTTTAAGATTCTTAGAGGAAGATAAACAATATTCCGAACAAGCTGCTTTGCTAAAATCAAGCCTTAAAATTTAGTTATGTTTTCAGGAATAATTCAAGAAATAGGAAAGGTAAAAGAATTTGCAGAAGAAATATCTGGGTTTAAACTAGGTTTAGAAGTTAAATCTCAATTTCTTTCAAGATTAACAAAAGGAGATAGTATTTCAGTTAATGGTACTTGTCTTACAGTCGTTAACTTAAGTTACCGGACTGTATATTTTGATGTAATTCATGAAACACTAAGAGCAACAAATTTAAAAGACCTAGAAATGGGCTCTTTAGTTAATTTAGAAAGATCCTTAAAATACGGAGGTGAAATAGGAGGGCATTTGCTCTCAGGTCATATATATGGAGTCTCTTTTGCTTCAATACTAAATTCAGGGAATGAAATAGAATTAGTCATAGAAAAGCCTGCAGAACTATCAAAATATATATTCAATAAGGGATATATAGCTATTAATGGAGCAAGTCTAACAATAGCAAAGAATGGAAAAGATTCTTTATCTATTTTTTTAATTCCAGAAACAATAAATTCTACGAATTTAGGTAAGAATAAAGAACCTTTTTTAGTTAATATAGAGGTTGATTCTCAGACTGTAGCTATTGTTGATACAACAGAGAGGATAAACAGGGAAAAAAGAATAGTTGAATAGAGATAATAATTTATGAAAAAGTACTTTCTTCTAATAATATTTTTTGCGTTACTTAGTTGCTCAGAAGATCATGACTCAAGACAAGGAGATTTTGAAGTATTTAAAAGTACTTATGTTCCTGAAAAGAATGTTGATTTTATTATAAAGGGAGCTCGAATCCTAACAGGCACTGGTAAGGAAATTTTAGATGGTTTTATTTGGGTCTCAGAAAATAAAATAAAAGATATCGGAGAGACCAATGATATGCCAGAAGGTATTAGAGTAATATCAGGCGAAGGTAAATGGGTAACACCGGGGATAATAGATATCCATTCACATATGGGGGTATATCCTTCTCCTTCCTTGAAAGGTAACTCAGATGGAAATGAGGCAACGAATCCAGTGACTTCTCATGTTTGGGCTGAACATTCTGTATGGACTCAGGATCCTCAAATGCCTTTAGCACTCAAAGGAGGCATCACTACTTTTCATGTTTTGCCAGGTTCTGCTAATTTATTCGGCGGGAGAGGAGTTACTCTAAAAAATGTTTGGTCTACAACTGTTCAAGGGATGAAATTTCCTGGAGCGCCATATACTTTAAAGATGGCCTGTGGAGAAAACCCAAAAAGAGTTTACGGAAGGAGAAAAGGTACTGAGCCTTCAACTAGGATGGGAAATGTTGCAGGTTACAGGAATGCTTGGATAGATGCTGTTAATTACTCGGATAAAACCAATTTAAAAAGAGATTTAAAATTAGATACTTTAGCAGGCGTTTTAAATGGAGAGATTTTAGTTCAGAATCATTGCTATAGAGCTGAAGAGATGGCTATTATGTTAGACATATCTAAGGAATTTGGCTATAAAGTTACAGCTTTCCATCATGCAATAGAAGCTTATAAGGTAGCAAATTTATTGTCAGAAAATGATGTTTGTGCAGCAATGTGGGCAGACTGGTGGGGTTTTAAAAATGAAGCTTTTGATATGGTTTGGGAGAATGTTGCAATAGTAGATCAGGCAAATGAAGGAAAAGGTTGCGCTATTGTTCATTCAGATTCTGCAATAGGAATTCAAAGATTAAATCAAGAAGCTGCAAAGGCAATGGCAGCAGGTAGAAGAGCTGGACTAGATATACCTAGATCAAGAGCTATTCAGTGGATTACTAGGAATCCAGCCAAGGCTTTAGGTATTCTTGATAGAGTCGGTACTATTGAAAAAGGCAAGATGGCAGATTTAGTTCTTTGGGATAGTGATCCTTTTAGCGTCTATAGTAAAACAGAGAGGGTATTTATCGATGGAATTCAAAGATATTTTATATCAGATTCTTTAACTCCAAAGTCAACAGACTTTGAGTTAGGAATAATTCAACCTGACAAAAATAGATTATGATATTGAAGATATTTATCAATATTCTGCTTTATTTAATTATTAGCTGTTCTTTACAAGCTTCAGAATTTCTTATAAAAAATGCAAAGATTCATACTACTTCTCTAGGTTTTATTGAAGGAGCTGATTTACATATTAAAGAAGGAAAAATTATTAATATTTCTAAAAATATAATAGTATCTGGAATTGATAAAATAGATGCGGAAGGTAACTTTTTAACCCCAGGTTTTCTAGCTCCACTAACGCAAATAGGACTTGTAGAAATTGAGTTAGAACCAAACACTAGAGATGATAGCTCTAAGTATTATTCTTCAGGCCTAGGTATTTCTAAGGCCTATAATCCATCTTCCTCTTTAATACCCTACAACCTTAGAGGCGGAATAACCACTTCTTTATCGTCACCAAGTTTTGGAAAGAATTTGTTTTCAGGCTTAATATCAGCTTTTTCTCTAACAAGCTCTTTAGAGAAAAGTTTAATAAAAAGAGATATAGGATTAATAGCTAGGATTGGTGGCGGAGAAGATTCTAGAGCTGCTAATATTTTAATGTTAGAAGATTCTTTTCTTCAGGCAAAGAAATACATACTTTCTGGTAAATTAGAAGAACATTTTAAACCAGATAAAATATCTTTTTCAACTAGAGATATTAAATCTATATCTAGAGTTCTCTCTAGAGAAATACCTTTGATTGTCCATGCAAATAGAGCCTCAGATATATTAGCTTTGATTGATTTATCAAAAGAATTTGAAATTAATTTAATAATAGCTGGAGCAAAAGAAGGATGGAGAGTAGCTGAGAGTTTAATGAAAGCAAAAGTACCTGTAATCATCCAACCAATAGATAACTTGCCAAGTTCTTTTGATGAGATAGCAGCTTCTTTAGATAATGCAGCAAAACTGCACGAAGCGGGTGTTAAGATTCTTATCTCTTCTCATGAAACACATAATGCTTATTTAAGTAGACAGGGAGCAGGGATAGCAGTTTCATATGGGTTACCTTGGCATGTGGCGATAGATGCGCTATCTAAAAATATTGCTGAATCTTTCTCATTAAATTCTATAGGTTCAATAGAAATTGGTAAAACAGCTGACTTTATAATATGGAGTGAAGATCCTCTAGAGGTGACTGCGTTTGCTGAACGTATTTTTATTTCAGGAAATGAGATGCCTGTTATGACTCGTTCATTAAGGCTAAGAGATAGGTATTTAAAGGAATAAGATACTTAACTCAAAGATTCTTTAACTAAATTACTTACTTTTGACATGTCAGCTTTGCCATGTAAATTCTCTTTTAAGATGCCCATAACTTTTCCCATATCCTTTAGAGATTTAGATGAAGTAGATTCAATTGTATCAAGGATCTCTAATTTTAATTCATCATCATTAAGTTGCTTAGGCATATATTCCTTTAAAGTTTCTATTTCTTCTAATTCTTTGTTAGAGAGTTCTTCTCTGCCAGCATTAGAAAATTGAACCGCGGATTCTTTTCTTTGTTTTATCATTCTTTGTATTACACTTAAAGACTGGTCAATCGATAGTTCTGACTTCTGCTCTATCTTTAATAGGTTCATTTCAGACTTAAGCATTCTCAATGTGGATAGTCTATTTTTTTGGCCATTTTTCATGGCTATTTTTATATTTTCTTCTATCTGAAGAATTATGGAGTTATTTTCCACTAAATATGACTGAAAGATTAGTACCTTGGCGGTCTATTCAATCTATTTTTTCTTTGAACTTTTTGTTCTCTTTTAACGGCTGCAGCAGCTTTTCTTTTTCTAACAGATGTGGGTTTTTCATAGAATTCACGTTTTTTTATTTCCGTGACTATTCCTGCTTTTTCAACAGCCCTTTTAAATTTTCTTAAACCTATGTCGAAGGCTTCCTTATCTCTTATTTTAATTGATGGCATATAATCTGTATCTTTACAAAGACGGGCAATTCTATAGAGGGATTAGTTTCTTTGCAAAGAATTTCTTTATAGATTCTTTTTTAAATTTGTTATTAACTTATGATTAATTATGAAAATTTTAGGAATTGAGACATCATGTGATGAGACAGGAGTGGCTATATATGATAGCTCCGTAAATTCTATAATAGCTGAAGAGATCTATAGCCAAACTAAATTGCATGCTAAATTTGGTGGAGTTGTCCCTGAATTAGCTTCTAGGGATCACGTATTAAAGTTGCTACCTTTAATTAAAGCTACATTGAGTTCCTCTGAAGTTAACTATAATTCTATTAACGGTATAGCTTATACATCGGGCCCAGGACTTAAAGGGCCCCTTATAGTCGGTGCGTCAATAGCTAAAGCTTTATCATTAGGATGGGGAATCCCTTCGATAGGTATTCACCATATGGAAGCTCACCTTTTAATAAATCTTTTAGAAGAAAATCCACCATCTTTTCCATTTATCACACTATTAATCTCAGGAGGCCACTGTCTCCTTATAAGATCTGATGAAGTAGGGCATTATAAAATCATAGGGCAAACGTTAGATGATGCTGTTGGAGAAGCTTTTGATAAAGTAGCAAGGTTATTAAATTTACCTTACCCCGGGGGTCCAAATATAGAAAAATTAGCCAGGCTTGGAAAGCCAAACTTTATTAAACTGCCAAGACCGATGACTTCAAAACGCTCTTTAGATTTCAGTTTTAGCGGATTAAAAACAGCAGTTTTATACAATTTAAGAAATAAAAAAAATATAAGTGAATCATATAGAGCAAATATATCAGCTTCTTTTCAAGAAGCTGTTGCTGATACTTTGTTGATTAAATGCAAATGGGCTTTGGAGGATGAAAATTTAAAACAACTTGTGATTGGTGGAGGGGTAGCATCAAATATTTATATTAGACGAAGGTTGGTAAATGGATTACAAGGGCATGATATTTTTTTTCCTCAATCAGATAGGTGCACAGATAATGGTGCTATGGTTGCCTATGCAGGATATCATAAGTTGTTAGAAGGTATTATAGAGCCAAATAAATTGATAGTGAATCCTAGATGGAGTTTAGAAGAAATATAATTTATGGATATTATAAGAATAGAAGAATTAGAGATTGAAGCAGTCATTGGTATTTTTGATTGGGAGAGGGAGGTTCGTCAATTAATAAGTATTGATATGGAAATGCACTATGATTGCAGTAAGCCAGGTTCTTCGGATGATATATCTGATGCTTTAGATTATAAGGCAGTCTCCAAAATGATAATTAGTTTAACTAAAGAAACTAAAAGTAAACTCATTGAGCATTTAGCAGAAAAAATTTCTTCAAGAATATTAGAAGAGTTTCCTGTAAGTAGTTTAAAGTTAACTTTAAAGAAACCGGGAGCTTTGAGAGGTTCTAAGGCTGTAGGCCTAACAATATATAGATCAAAATAATGACTTTAGTAATCATAAGCATTGGAAGTAATATAGATCCTGAACTCAATATATTTAAAGCTAAAGATTTACTCCTTAAAGCATTTAATTCATGTAAATTTTCTTCTATATATAAATCTCCAGCCGAAGGCTTCGAAGGGCCTGAATTCCATAATCTTGCCTTAAGCATAGTCACTGAACTTAATCCAGGTCAATTGAATATTCTTTTAAAAGTTTTAGAAAAGAAATTAGGCAGAGATGAAACCCAAAGAAAATTTGTTAATAGAGTTATTGATTTAGATTTAATTATGTATGACGATTTAATTTATTCAGAAAACGGCTTAGAGCTTCCTAGTTCAGATATACTGGAGTATCTTTTTGTCCTTAAGCCCGTGCATGAAATAGCAGGAGATTTGAGGCATCCCATTTCAAAAAAAACCTTTACTCAGATTTTAGAAGAATTTTAGAATATTTCACCCAAAGATTTAGCTTTAGATAAAAGTGACCGCTCTTCTTTTGCTAAATATTTGCCTGCAAAAGATAATGCAATTATGGTTATCACTAAGATTACTAGAGATGAAGCAAGTGCAAATTTTAGAGACTCACCATCATTCATTCCCTGATCTTGTAAAGTATTACTTATAAAACCAACCGAATAAGGGCCTAAAGCTAGACCAATCATTGATACAATTAGTAGATAAAATGCCCCTGCAAGAGCTCTCATTCTCGGCAATACTAAATCAGATACAGTTGCTGGCCCAATGCCCACCCATAATGGCGTGACTATATGAAATAGGAAGTTGCATATGTAGGAAACATATAAATTTTCGGCATATAAAAGACCCAAACATAATGGAATTGTAAGAATTACAACTATATAACCTATATATAAACGTCCATTTGGGTAATTTCTCTTAAGTAAGTCTCCTAAGATACCTCCAGATATTGTACCAATTATGCCTCCTATTGCCGCTGTAAGACCTAAGACTGTTCCTGCTTCAGCTTCGCTTATTCCGTGATTTCTTATATAAAAAGACGGGACCCAGGCACTAATAGAATAAGTTACAAAGGCTATTGACCCAAAGCCAATGCTAGAAGCTATCAATGCTTTACTCTTAAAGATGATTTGATAGACACCTAAATCTCTATGTTTCATTCCTTGAATCCAACAACTTAATAAATATAGACCAATCCCAAAAGCAATCCATTGAACTCTATCGCCAGTGAAAATAATAAGAGCAAACATGCTATAAAAGATTGTTAATCCTATAAATAGATTAACTAAAATTTCTTTTATTAAGTTAGGGGATGCTAAAAGACCAAAAGGAGTAATGCCAATAAACTCTTTTAGCATCTCACGAAAAGGAGAGAGCGATTCAGGAGAGCTTATATTTTCACTTAGACCTCTAGGCGGCTCTTTTATCTGCCAGGTAAAAAAGGCAAGAATAATACCTGGTATACCAACAGCCATGAAAGCAACTTGCCATCCTCTTAACCCAAAAGGAGCTAAAGAAATATCAGGAAAAGCATTATTCCATAAATCTACAATCCAGCCGCCTAGAAAGATTCCTATTCCAGCACCTATATATAGACCGCTAGCATAAATAGCCAACACAGTGCTCCTTACTTTTGGAGAGAAATAATCAGATAACATTGAATATGTAGCTGGGCTAGCACTTGATTCCCCTATACCTACTCCAAATCTAAATATAGCTAAAGAGGTAAAAGATCTTGCCGTTCCAGAAAGTGCAGTCATCAAACTCCAAGTTCCTAGACCAAGACTGATTATTTTTCTTCTAGACCAAACATCAGATAATTTTCCAAGAGGGATTCCAAAAACTGAGTAAAAGATTGCAAAGGCCGTACCAAAAAGAAAACCAATATCACTATCTGAAATATTAAGATCCATTTTAATATCTTCAGCAAGGACAGATAAGATTTGTCTGTCTATGAAATTAAAAACATAAACCAACACTAAAAGTATTAAAGTAATTTTTGCTTGTCTACCTCCGACCAAGCTTTCTTTGTCTAACATAGTCGAAAATTACTTACTTACTTTTGCTGTAGCAGTACCTGAGATTACTGTGACTCCTTCTTGATTGGTTGTTACTATTTCTAAGTCAATTAAATTTATCCCATTTTCTTCTCGAATAGCAGTTATTTTTGCCTCACTCTCTAAAGTATCTCCAGGCCAAACTTGGTTAGTAAACCTTACTCCATATTTAGTAAGAGTTCCATCACCTACATAATTTGTAATCATCTTCCCCGTCATCCCCATAGTTAGCATGCCGTGGGCAAAGACACTAGGGTAACCAGCAACTTGAGTGGTGAATATTTCATCAGTGTGCAAAGGATTATAGTCTCCTGAGGCACCTGCATATTGGACTATTTGAGTTCTTTTTAAATCTTCTACCAGAGTTTCTTTGTAAGAATCTCCAATTTTTATTTCATTTAATTTAAGCATAAGTATTTTTTAACTCCCCACTGGTTTCTCAGTTTGTACACCTATCCCTCTTGCAGTTATCACAAGCTCTCCATCTTGATTTCTGTATTCTGTAATGCCTTCACTAAATTTTAGTTTTCCTGCTCTTTTACTATCTTTTTCCCAGCTTTCTCCAGGTTTGATAGAAGCCGTAAGTATGTCTCCTGCAAGGACAGGTTTATGATATTCAAAATGCTGCTCTGCATGTAATCCCATTGCTACTCCTCCATCTTCTTTCTTGTCATCTTTAGGCTCTTTTTTTGGTTTAAGGCCTGTGGCCTCTTTTCCAGATCCAAACCATTCTTCACCTATTTTTGGACGTAATCCATACTCAGGATCAAATTGTGCACTAGCCTGTGGAAAAGTAGGAGGTGGTATGATGCCTTTACAATCTGTATTTTTTGCGTACTCTTCATCGTAATAAATTGGATTTGGGTCACCTACTGATCTTGCAAACATCATGATATGACTTGCTTCTATTAAAAATTTACCTATGGCCATCTTTTCTCCTATTTAAAGTGTTTTTCAATTAATTCCCACCCAGCATCAGCTAATCCTCTTGCACCACTCGCTCTTTCTGCTGCTTGTTTACTCGCTGCCGTTCCATCTCTTACTCTTCCCATTATTCCCTGTAGAATACCTGCAAGTTTAAAAAGATTATATGCAGTATATAGATTCCACTCCTCTGATAAGTCTATTCCCATCTTTTCGCTATACATCTTTACATAATCTTGAATAGCTGGGATTCCTTTTTCTTTACAATATTTTGAGTCAGCTAACTTATCATTTAAAGTAAATTGAAGGCAGTGATAATTAAAATCAGCACAAGGGTCTCCTAAAGTTGAAAGTTCCCAATCAAGTATAGCGATCACATTAGGATCAGTTTTTCCTACCATAACATTGCTTATACTGTAGTCTCCATGGACAATACTAGTCTGTTTCTCAACTGGAAGGTGATCGGGAAGCCATTTAATTAAATTATTCATAGATTCAATATTTTCTGTCTCGGAATCAATATATTGTTTAGACCATCTGGATACCTGTCTTCCAACATAATTTCCTGGCTTACCAAAATTTTCTAGACCTACTTCTTTTGGAATTACTTTATGAAGTAAAACTAATGATTCATTCATTGATCGATAGACCTCAAACGCTTCATCTGAGTTTGAATCTTCCATTGCTGGATCCCATAAAACTCTTCCATCTTTAAATTCCATGATATAAAAGGAAGTTCCAATAATATTCTCATCTTCACAAAGGAAATAACTTTTAGGTACAGGCACTTCTGTTTTATTTAAGGCAGATATAACTTTGTATTCTCGATCTACTGCGTGAGCTGATTTCAGTAAAGTTCCAGGAGGTTTTCTTCTCAAAACATAAGATTTATCTTGTGAGGTAATTTTATAAGTAGGATTAGATTGCCCTCCTTTAAATTCTTCTAAAAATATAGGCCCTTTGAATCCATCAATATTTTCTTTCATACAACCTTCTATGGCACTTACATCTATTTTATGCTTTTCTAAAACTTCCATAGTTCCGGTTTGTTGGTCTTGGTCTTTAGATAACATAATTATTTACGATTTATTTTTTCCATATAACAGTGCGTTTAGGCAATGTTATATTGATTGTTTACCAAAAAAAACCCTTTTAGGCAAAACCAATTTTTTTTGATACTATAAAACTATATATTTTATAGAAATTCTTGGGGAGAAAGTCATATGTATTTAAAATCTTTTGTGCGCTTACCTTTGGTGCTTGTTTTAATAACCACTGGTATAAGTTTTACAAGCGTGTCTTTTGGAGCGGAAGAAGACGATGTAGAGGAAATAATGGTTACAAGCAGAAGGATTTCTGAGAATTTGCAAGAAGTGCCAGTGGCAGTGACTGCATTCAATGAAACAGCTCTAGAAAGAATGCAAGTAACCACTATTAGAGATCTAGATACCATGGTACCTAATCTATTTATAGGAATGAATACGGCTGGGCCAAGTGCTGGTGCTATTTTTATGAGAGGCCAGGGTTATGGAGGTATTGAAAAAACGCAAACTTCACCGGTTGGAGTTGCTATAGATGGTGTTTTTATGGGTTCAACTACAGGAATGTTGTTAGATACCTTTGATGTTCAGCAAATTGAAGTTAATAGAGGTCCTCAAGGAGTTCTGTTTGGAAAGAATACTTCAGCTGGAACAATCCAACTAAGAAGAACTGATCCTACGGGAGTTCTTGGTACTAAGGTATCTGTGAAAGTTGGAGATTATGGTAATAAAGTTTATAGAGCTATTCAAAATCTTCCTGGTGATACTGTGAAAGTAAAATTAGGTCTTACTTCTAAAAAAATGGATGGCTATTGGACAAATACCTTTAAAGGAGAAGATACTGGCGCAATTGATTATGAAGCTAAATTACTTCAAGTTCTTTGGGAGCCGACGGATACTTTTAGTGCTCACTTGAGATATGACTCAATTAGAGATAATTCAGATATACCTCCTCAAGACCCTAGGTCTGATGGACCTGATCCATTTGAAAATAGAGCTGATACCGACGAGTTTGTTCAGTATATGGTAGATAACACTTCATTAACTTTAGAATGGGATACCAGTTATGGTTCTTTAACTTACATAGTAGCTAATTCAAATAGTTATGACAGAGTTAAGCAAGATTTTGATGGCATGTCTTTTACTGATGCAAGCATTGGTTTCGCTCAGTTACATACCGATAGAAGGCAGAATTTTGATGTATTTACTCAAGAACTTCGTTTATCTGGAGAGAGTGGACCTTTATCCTATCAAATAGGGGCTTATTTGTATGAAGATGAAATTGATTTCTGGCAGTCTTCAAATAATTTCTTAAATTTCCCAGTTGATGCTACTTCTAGTTTTTTAGGTTTTTTGCCTCCTGATGTGGCTTGTGCAGCTTTGGGGTCTACACCTAATCCTGGATGGTTAGCTAAAGGAATAACAAAATGTTATTTTCCTCTAGCACCTACTTTTGCAATTAATGAGCAGAACACTGATTCCAAGTCCTTTTTTGCAAACTTTATTTGGGCAGTTAATGACAAATTAGATATCGGGATTGGCGCAAGAAAAATAGATGAAGATAAGTACTTTAATACTCGTCTCGATTTGCAAGCTGGTGGAAGCTCAGTTCCTTTTCAAGAATTAGGTGACAGCTGGGGTGATACAGTCACAAGGTTGAGTGCAGATTATCAAGTTTCGGATGATATCTTGGTATATGTTTCTAGATCAGAAGGTTTTAGGTCAGGCGGTTACAGTATGAGAGGTGTTAGGGCTAAATTTACTTTTGAACCAGAACTTGTTGAACAGACAGAGTTTGGAGCAAAAATGCAGTTTATGGATGGAAGGGCAACCCTAAATATAGCAGCTTTTGATACTACGGTAGAAGGTCGTCAGTTCCAAACAATTGTGAGTGTAGCTTATCCTCCTGGTACTGACACGGTAATAAACAACCATGCTGAGACAGAAATAGATGGTGTTGAAGTTGAATATTCTTTTGAATTAGGTAATGGATTCTCATTAATGGGTACATATGCCCATCAAGAGGGCGAAACTACTAAATCAGTTCAAAGCAGTTTATTGGTTCCAATTGGTCCTGACTGTATATATGGAACAGCTGATGATGGCTTGTGGTGTACTGATGATCCAGATGGAACAGTAAGTTTTGGAGGCCTTCCTACTGGAAGAACTCCTGAAGATACTTTTTCTGTTGGACTTTTACATGAAACACAAATAGGACAAGGGTCATTAACAACCTACATATCTCATAAACAGATGGATGAATTCTATATTGTAGATAAGGCTGTAGGTGGTACTGGAGTTATTGAGCCTAAATATGATATTACTGATATCAGTATTGCGTATGTTTGGTCAGATGCAAATGCTAGATATTCAGTTACAGCTTCTGGTAAGAATTTATCAGATACTGAGTATCATGAACAAACACTTCAGTTATTTGGAGCTGGTGGTTTCCAGGGTTGGGGAGCTCCTCAAACTTGGGGTTTAGAATTTATGGCTGAATTCTAGAATTTATTACAAATACTAAAAACGGCCAGTTTTATCTGGCCGTTTTTTTTATGAAAGAGATCTTCCTCCATCAATATTTATCACTTGACCAGTCATATACTTAGATTGAGAAATAAAATAAGCTGCAGAGGCTATATCAGCTGCTTCACCTGTTCTGCCAAGAGGGATGGTTTTTAGAATAGTTTCTCTTTCTAAAGAGCCTTCATTATTTTTTAATTCAGGCCACAACATAGCTCCAGGGGCAATTGCGTTTACCCTAATTTTTGGACTCAATTCTTTAGCAAAAGATTTTGTAATAGCTTCCAATCCAGATTTAGCAGCAGAATAAAGACTAAACTGGTCAATACCTTTTTTGGCCATAGCATCAGAAATATTAATAATACAACCTTCATTTTTTTTCAGTAGGTCTTTTAGACCCTTTATCAATATGAAAGGAGAGATTAGGTTGGTGAATGATAAGTCATACCAATCTTCCAAGTTTGCTTTATTTATAGGCGTAGGATAAAAACTAGACGCATTGTTAATTAAAATATGAAGGTTTTTATTTTCTTTTTTTATTTCTTTTAATAAATTAGTTACAGAATCAGTTTCAGTAAGATCAGCTTGGTATATTTTACAAGAATTATTTCTTAACTTATTCAAGTTAATTGATAATTCTTCCGCTTCTTTAGAAGAATTATTGTAATGAATAGCTACATCATAATTCTTCTTATGAAAGTATTCAGATAAGCTCTTCCCAATTCTTTTTGCCCCTCCGGTCACCAAAACAACCTTGTTGTTATTCAACTCTTAGAACCTCCTTTATTAGTATTAACCTTTTTTCTGCTAAATTTTTACTAATATTTTTTCCAGATTTATTCATATAGTTTTTATCAGGTACTATTTCTATAGATCTAATCAGTAACTCTTCCCAATTTATTTTTGGGTATTTATAATAAATAGAAAGTTTTTCTAAGGCCGGCAATAATGCTTGAGCTCTTTCTGGCCTTCTCAAGGCATCACATTTTAAAAGAACTTTAAGAATATTTTCTGGAGTTACTTCTTTTTTTTCTAGAAAACTTAGCAGATTACTTAATACTTCAGCCGATTCAATAAATTTCTTTGGAGCCTTGAAGGATTTACTAATTCTTTCAACAGAGCCAGAGTAGCTACAAAATACTGACCAAACTATTTCAGGAGAAAATTTATATTTTGTAATTATTTTTAGAGCTCCTTTTGATTTTTGATATCCTTCGGAAGCTTCTGTGCTTATTTCTCGAAGAGCATCACAAGAGTTAAGAACTTCAAAAAATTCTTCTGGATTCTCTTCACTTAAAGCTTTAATAGTTTCTTGCCATATTCTTTCTTTAGAGAGGGTGTTGATTTCACCTGAAGAAGAGATTGATTTCATGGTTTTCAAAGTTTCATCTTCTATGAAGAAATCTAAGTGAGCAAGTTTTGCTTTGAATCTAGCAACTCTCAATACTCTTAAAGGATCCTCTGAAAATGCCGAAGATACTTTTTTGAGTATTTTATTTTTTATATCATTTATGCCTCCATAAGGATCAATAAGATCATTATTTTCTACGTTCTGAGCTATTGCATTTATAGTTAAGTCTCTTCTAATTAAATCTTCTTCTAGGCTAACACTAGAATCGCTATAAAAAGTAAATCCTTTATGGCCTAGTCCAGTTTTTCTTTCTTTTCTTGCTAAGGCATACTCTTCTTTAGTCTTAGGATGCAAGAAAACAGGAAAATCCTTTCCTATAAGCTTAAAACCCAATTTTTCCATTTCAACAGGTGAGGCACCTACAACTACCCAATCCTTTTCCTTTGAGGGTATTTCAAGGATTAAATCTCTTACAGCACCGCCTACAAGGTAAATTTTCATTTGTCTAATTTACAACATTAGAATTAAATTCTCGACCATCTTCTAGTCGTAAGGCTTTAAGGGGGTTACCCCATACACAACCTGTATCCAAGGCAGAGATATTTTTTTTATCTATTTTACCTTTCAAGGATGACCAATGCCCAAATAAAATATGTCTGTTACCTTTTAATATTTTAAGATTATGCTTAAACCAAGGAAGAAAACCTCTAGGAGAATCATTAGCAGGACCTTTACAAGTTAAATTTAGTCCATTCTCTTCGGAGAAGAATCTCATTCTAGTCAAGTAATTAGTATTTAATCGAAGAATCTCCAAATAAGAAATTTCTGGATATTCTTTAGGGGGTAAATTACTAAAAATACAAGATAAATAAAGCTTTCTATCTTTAGAATTTTTTAACATTTTTTCAATAGATAAAGATGCATTCAAGGCTTCGTCCAAGTCCCAATGAGGTGGAATTCCTGCATGCGACATAATAAATTCTCTTTGACCAATTGAAGTTTCTAAAGGCTCTACATGTACCAGTGGGATTTTTGAGATCCAATCTATGTAAAGGTTTTTTTTATCTGTCTTCAAAATTTGCTCAAGAGTATCTTCCTTGCGCATTTGTCTTACTTCTTCAAGAATTGCTAACAAGTGAAGATCATGGTTTCCAAGAACAATATTACAATTATTCTTTATAGAATAAATAAGGTCTAAACATTCAAGCGAATTAGGTCCAACATTTACAAGATCTCCAGTTAGCCATAACTTATCAGTAGAAGTGTCAAATGAAATTAACTCAAGAATAGATGAAAACTCGTTATAACATCCTTGTATATCACCAATTGCATAGTTTGCCATATTTATAAAGAGTTTATCATTTCAGAAAGCTTTACAAACTTTTCTACGCTTAATTCTTCTGGTCTTTGAGATGGTTTTATCTCTAAAAGATCTAATTTTCTTAGAGGTAAAAAACTTTGTAAAGATTTTCCTATCATCTTCCTTCGTTTAGAAAATAAAATATTTGTCAATTTTTGGAGTGTTTTACAGGTCTCAGAATTAAATGAAACATTCCTAATTGGTTTAATTTGAATAATAGAGCTATCAACGTCAGGGATAGGTCTGAAGCATTCTGAAGACACAGAAAATAATAAGTTTATTTCATTTAAATATTGGGAAATAATACTTAACCTTCCATAAGATTTACTTCCAGGTTTTGCTATTAATCTTTCAGCAAATTCTTTTTGAAACATAAAGTGACAATCTTTTATATATTGACCATAGTTATAAGCCCAAAAAAGAATAGGAGAAGATATATTATATGGAAGGTTTCCCACCATTCTAATTAATGAATTATTCTTATTTAATAGAATTTTTTTTAGATCAAATTTAAGGATATCTTCATTAAAGACCCTAAAATCTTTATTAATTTTCTTTAAATGATCCAAAGAATTTATTAGGTCATTATCAATTTCAACGGCGTCTAAAAAGCCAGCAAGATTTATGATCTCAGATGTTAATGCTCCTCGACCTGGTCCAATTTCTAGAAAATGTTCTTTAGGGCTTGGATTTATATTCTTAATAATTTTATTAATAATATTCTTATCTACTAAGAAATTTTGGCCTAAATGTTTTTTTATTCTCACAAATATTAATTTAAGCTCATTGAGTAGGCTAGATTTGAAGCATTCAAAATGCTATTTTCATTAGCTTTTCCTGAACCAGCAAGATCATAAGCTGTCCCATGATCTACAGAAGTCCTGATGAATGGAAGTCCAAGAGTAATATTAATTATGTTTCCAAATCCACTAGATTTAATTACAGGCAGTCCTTGATCGTGGTACATAGCAAGTATGGCATCTACTCCTTTCATGTTATCTTTTACGAACGCTGTATCTGCAGAATCTGGACCTATGATCTTATACTTTAAACCTCTTAATTTTTTAATTAATGGAATGAGTATATCTTTCTCCTCTTGTCCTAAGAATCCTCCATCTCCTGCATGAGGGTTCAGACCTAGGACTTTAATAACAGGATTATTTATCATCCATTTGGTTTGAAGGTCTTTTCTTATAATATTAATACATTGCTCTATATTTTCTTCAGTTATCATTTTAGAGACTTTATTTAAAGGCACATGAGTAGTAGCAAGAGCAACCTTTAAAGAGTCATTTACTAACATCATTACTACTTTTGGAGTATTTGATAAATTAGCTAGAAATTCTGTATGACCGAGAAAATCTATTCCACCTTGATTAATTATTTGCTTATTAATAGGTCCAGTTACTAAAGCATCAAATTCTCCATTTAGTGTTCGGGTAGCAGATTCTTTTAGAATGGAAATAATGTAATGCGCATTTTTAGGATTAGATTCCCCAGTTATGATTTCTTCTGTCATATTTACTGGATGGATAATCAAACAATCATCCTCTATATTTTCTTCATTACCAGAATATAATTTTATTTTGAGATTCTTTTTTAAATCTTTTGCTCTTTTTTCAAAAACATAGGGATCTCCAAAAATAACAGGTAAATAATCTAATTGTCTTTGCGATGAAAATGCTTGGATACATATATCAGGTCCAATACCTGTGGGATCTCCTGGCGAGATTGCAAGCTTAACCTTCATAGGCTAATTTTTATATCAACATATGCTTCAGATCTTAACTCTATTAAGGTTCTTTGAAGCTCTTCTTCATATTTTCTTCCATAAATTAATTGAAAAGCTCTATTTTTTCTTACCTCTTCACTAACGTCCTCATTTCTCCTGTCTAGGACTTCTAGAATATGCCACCCAAAGGATGACTCAAACGGTTCACTGGTTTCTCCTATGTTTGTTGAGTCTAAGATCTTTGCAAATACTGGATCATATACTCCAGATACATTCCATCCTAAATTTCCTCCATCCATCTTACTTCCTGGATCTTCAGAAAACTCTTTAGCTAACTTAGAAAAGTCACCTTCATTTTTTAGCTGATCAGAAATAGTAGAGATTAATTGTTCAGTTTGTTTTTTTGTTCTTATTTCTGAAGGTTTAACTAGAATATGACGAGCTAATGTTTGATCTTCAAATTTTATTGAGTCGCCTCTTTTTTCAACTAGTCTCAGAATATGAAGGCCGGCTCCGCTCCTTAAAGGTGTAGATAAAGAATTCAGAGATAAGTTTTTTACTATAGGCTCGAAAAGTGTAGGAAGTTCTACTAATTTTTTCCAGCCCATTTCTCCTCCTTCAAGGGCGCTCTGATCTGCTGAATAAATTGCTGCTAATTTTTCAAATTCTTCTCCATCACTATATCTAGTTGATATCTCTGTAACTTTCTTTTCAGCTGTCTCTTTTTCTTTATTTGAAGCATTCTTTTTGAGAGGAATGAGGATCTGTTGTATTCTATATTCTTCAGATAGACGAACCTGACCTTCTTCTGAATTCAGAAAGTTTTCAATTTCTTGCTCACTAATATCAACTCTGGCACCTACCTTGCCCCTTTGAACTCTTTGAATAATCATTTCTTTTTTTATAGTTTCTCTTAAATCTCTATATGATATATTTTTACCTTCTAATGATTTTCTAAATTCATCAATAGAGAGAGAGTTTTGAGATGCAATTGCATTTAATGATTCGTTAAGTTCCGCATCACTTATTCTCACCCCAGCTTTATCTCCTATTTGAAGTTGTATTTCTTCAATAATCATTCTTTCTAAAATTTGCTCTGTTAAGATTTTTTCAGGAGGTAAGGGGGTCGAGGTTTCTCTTAGACGACCTATAATTTCTTTTGTTCTCTTATTTAACTCAGATTCCATAATAATCCCTGAATCTACAATTACCGCTATCCTATCCAAAAGTTCTATTTTAGCTGAGATTTTTTGAGGACTTATTAAGAGCAGGCTTGAAAAGATAAAAAAACCAAGCAATTTAACTTGGAAATTTGATTTAATGATTTCATTGTTCATTTGTTTTTATATTTTACTACTTATTTCTTATAAACGTGAGGAGGATATAGCTTTCATAAAGTTTCTTCCAACTCTTCCTAAACCTAACAACTCAATTGTAATAAATAAACTATCCTTAGGTTTGATGACAGAATTTGATCTTATAAAGTTAAATTCATTCAATAAGAAATGTTCTGGTTGGTAAATGTAATCTATTTCTGCCCATCTTCTCTTCATAATACCAATTCTTAAGCAGCAACTACTAAATTTTAAACCATAAATCATATCAAGAGATTTATTATCTTTTAGGTCTTTTTGCCATCTACTAAATAATTTCCATGATTTACCAATAGGCATTTCTAAGATTCCTTCTAATTGTTTTTTTGGGATAATTAATTTAGAAGAATCTTGTTCAATCATGTAATTTTGATCTCTTCTAAAGATGGACCTAACTTCAGCTCTGTAAGAGTTTTTTTTGCTATAGCTCAAGGCTAAAAAGGCAGAGTTAACTTTCTTACTTTTATTATCCCATTCTAAGGACCCATAAGAGCTAAATTTTTTATCTGAAGATAAAGAATACTCAATAATAAGAGGAGAATTCTCCTTTCTTTTTTCTATGAAACTATATGGATTATTATCTAAATAGAATGCTTTTCCTATAACTAGTTTTGCAAAAGAATTTCTTTTAATGGAACTATGCTCAAGCCCTAAAATAATATTATCTGCTCCACTTCTTCCGTCATAGCCAGAATAAACATTACCGTTCAGAAGATTACTGTAACTTAAAGGGAGTATTGCTGAGTCAATTCTTGTTAAGAAAGGATTATTACTTTCTTCAGAATAAACGTATCTTAATAACGGAGAAATAGACATAAAAGAAGATTCAGTCTTCTTGTCAAAAAAAATCTTACTTTCAAGTGTAAGCCATTTAAGGTTTTCTGATTTATTAGCAAAAGAGGATTTGTGATTTAAATAATCAAATCCTATTTTTATAAAACTAGAAGAAAACGTGTTTTCTTTTTTATATTGGATTGAATTAGAAATAAAGGTTCTATCTAACTTATTAAATTCTCTACCTAGAATTTTTCTGGAGTTAGCTTCATATTTATTTAATAAAGTGTGCATAGAGTAATAAAAATTTTCTATTTTCCTGTCAACAGAAAGTTCTACTCTTGGATAAGACCTAAGTTCTTTTTGGGAAAAGGGGTTTAAGTTTTGATAATCTTTGAATCCTATAAGAAGTTGGGCATATTTATTTTTCCATTTAATCTCAGCTTCTTTTTTTAGATATGTAGTTTTGTCTTCTCCATATTGGTCATTGCCAATATCTTTAAAATAGTAGATATCACTTACTTTATTCAAATTAATCTTTCCAGACAGGCTATCTAAGAATTGGCTTTCATGCTGCCATTTTACTATCCACCTATCTTGAGATCTACCGGTATCCTCTTCAAATTTCTTATCATCAAGGATTCCTGAAAAGAATATATTTCCTTTGGAATGGGTTTTTAAATACCTAAAATCATTTGAAATACCATTCCCCCTTTCCTGAATTAGTCTAGGCGTCAGGGTGAGGTCAAAATTCTTAGCTAAGTTAAAATAATATGGCATTGATATATCCAAACCTTTGCTGCTTTTTTTTAGATCTGGAGCTAGAAATCCAGTCATTCTTTCATTGCCTATTGCAGTTCTCAAGATGGGTAAAGAGAATACCTTTTTCCCTTTTATCTTTAATGAAATCCCTTTGATGATTGCATTTTTTTGGTTTTTTAAGAGATTAATCTCTTTTGCAGATATCTCCCAGAAAGGGTCAGAAATATTACAGTTTATGTATGTAGCTCCTTCTAATTTAATATTACCATCTGCATTCAATGTAATGTTTGAAGCTATGCCCGATGCTCCTTTATTAAGAGTATATCTAGCATCTGTTGCAGAGAATAGTTGGTTTGAGAAATTAGCAATCATCTTTTCTCCTTCAACTTTAGTTCCAGAAGATGAAATAGAAATATTTCCATAAAGATTTAAGATTTCCTTCTCCTCATTGTATACAGCTTTGTTAGATGACAGCTCTAAGAAATTTGTTTTTACTTCAACAGATCCTGAGAAAATCAGGTCACCATTCTCATTACTGGTGATCTTTTCTGCATCAATGCTGTTTATCTCAACTATGTCATTTATTTCAGAATTAATGACACTAATACGGAACAAACAAATAATAAGACATAGCCCCATTATTGATTGTTTTCTTATTACTTTAGATAACATAAGCTTTTTTAGATCATTAATTACTATTATGGTTCATGTAATTATTTATTTTTTGGTGATAAATAATGCTCAGCGCGGTTAAAATACGATTAATTAAATATTAGAGTAGATTAGATATGTCAAATTTAAAAGGAAGAACGTTATTTATTTCAGGAGCAAGCAGAGGAATAGGTCTTGCAATAGCAAATAGAGCTGCTAAAGATGGAGCTAATATAATTCTAGCTGCAAAAACTGCTGAACCTCACCCAAAGCTACCTGGAACTATTTTTTCAGCAGCAAAGGAAGTAGAAGAGAATGGTGGAAAAGCTTTGCCTGTTCTATGCGATATTAGATATGAAGATCAAGTAAGAAGCGCTGTTGATCAAGGGATTAAAGAGTTTGGAGGTATAGATATTTGTATAAATAATGCCAGCGCTATTCAGCTTACAAATACCCTTCAAACAGATATGAAAAGGTTTGATCTGATGCATCAAATCAACACAAGAGGAACCTTTTTAGTAAGTAAGGTATGTTTACCTCACTTATTAAAATCAGATAATCCTCATATCTTAAACCTTTCTCCTCCTCTTGATATGAAGCCAAATTGGTTTGGTCCTCATGTTGCTTATACTATGGCTAAATATGGAATGAGCCTATGCGTTTTAGGAATGGCAGAAGAGTTTAAAGAACAAGGAGTGGCTGTAAATGCACTATGGCCGCGTACGGCTATAGCCACAGCCGCAGTTAAGAATATACTTGGAGGCGAAGAAACAATAAATATTTCTAGGTATCCTTCTATTATGGCAGATGCTGCTCATGTAATTCTAATAAAGAATTCAAAAGAATTTACTGGACAATTTTGCTTGGATGATAATATTTTAGCTGAAAATGGTGTAGAAGATTTTTCTATCTATGCAGATGTTCCTTTCAATAAATTAGCTCCTGATTTTTTTGTTCCAGGTGACATTCCTCCTCCAAAAGGATCTCTTGATAGTTAAGTGGAACCTAAAACTAAAGAACTACTAGAATGGGTAAACCAAGAAGCACAAAAAGTTGGTTTTTCTAAATTTAATGTCATTAAACCTTTGAGAATTGAAGCAAGCAAGAGAAGATATTATAGGGTGGAGAATGAGAGGGAATCTTTAATTGTTAATACCCTTAACCCAAAAGAAAATGATAATTCTAAATTTAATGAATTAAGTGCTATTTTTCTAAATGCAGGAGTAAAGGTTCCAAGAGTTTTTTCATTAGAAGAAGAAAAAGGTTTTTTATTGCAAGAAGATTTTGGTGATAGACTTTATCAGTATCATTTAAATACTTCTAATTCAGATAAGTTGCTATCAGCCGCTATTGATGAAATTCTTATTATCCAGAATATACCTACTAATAGTTTGTCATTACCGGTGTTAAATGAAAGCAGGGCATTTTCTGAAATGGATCTTTTTAGAAGTTGGTTTTTGGAAAAGCTTTTGGTGATCTCTGTAAATGAAGAAAAAGAGTCTAATTCTTATAATGTTTTACAAGAGGCCTACGAGAATGTATGGAAGAATTTAGAGATACAGCCAAAATCTATTTGTCATTTTGATTTTGAATCAAGAAATTTACTAGCTTTAGAAAATCCAGATGGAGAAGAAAGTACAGGCATTATTGATTTTCAAGATGCTCTAATAGGCCCTGTAAGTTTAGATTTAGTATCCTTATTAAAGGACCTTTATCATCCTTTAAGTGATGATAGAATCATATATTATGCAGATCTTTACCTCAGTAAAGGAATTGATAGTGGAGTTTTAAAAAATGTTAATCTGGAAGAATTTATCTCTTGGATTGAGTGGTCTGGTATTCAGAGGCAATTAAGAATAATGGGAGTGCTTTCAAGAATGTACATTTTAGATAAAAAGAAAAGTAGGCTTTTAGATCTAGAGACTACTATGAATTATTTAATTAAGTCCTCTGAAGGTTTGCATGGAATGATAGATTTTTATAACTTCCTAGTAGATATCAAGCCTAAATTATTAGCATTTCTAGCTCCTTATAAATGAAAGCTTTTCTATTAGCTGGCGGCAAAGGAGAAAGGCTTCAGCCCTTAACTCATAGTATTCCAAAACCTATGGTATTAATTCATGGGAAACCCTTAATTCAATGGAATATTGAAACATTAAGAGAATCAGGAATTAAAGAAATAATTATTAATTTATTTTACTTAGGTAACAAGATAGAAGAATTTCTAGGTGATGGGTCTAAATTAGGTGTTGAAATAAGATACTCAAGAGAAGAAAGTTTACTAGGAACAGGAGGAGCTATAGTAAATGCTTTGGATTTAATTGGAAACGAACCTTTCTTGTTGATGAGCAGTGATATCTGGACAAAGTTTCCTTTTAAAGATTTGTCGCTTCCAGTGGAATCCATTGCGCATTTAGTGTTAGTAGAACCCTTGGATGGCAAAGGGGATTTAAATTTGCAACTAGGTCTTGTAAATAACTTAGATGAAGGCCCTAGATATTCTTATTCGGGCATTTCAATTATAAATCCCTTGTTATTTTATTCTTATGAAAAAAAGAATTTAGATTTATGGGAAACTTTTTTAAAACCAAATGTTGATAAAGGAAAGGTTACAGGACAGCTTTCTTCACATCAGATTATAAATGTTAATCAATTAGAAGATATTCAGAAAATAGACGACAATATATTCTAAGGATTAGACTTCTAATATTTTAAGTAGAAAAGTATGGCAAAAAAAGAAAAAATTATAGCCCCTTCAATATTATCAGCTAATTTTGCTAGATTGGGGGAAGAGGTTGGAGAAGTAATTAGCTCAGGTGCTGATTGGATTCATTTCGACGTTATGGACAATCATTTTGTACCCAATTTAACAATTGGACCCATGGTTTGTAAATCTTTAAGAGATTATGGAGTAAAAGCACCTATAGATGTTCATTTAATGGTAGAACCAGTGGATAGTTTAATTCAAACTTTTGGTGAAGCAGGAGCGACTTATATCACTTTCCATCCGGAGGCATCAAAAGATGTGAATCTATCTATTGAATCAATTGTTAAATTAGGCTGCAAGTCAGGCTTAGTATTAAACCCTGATATTGATTTAGAAGTCATAGAAGATTATATACCAAAGTTGGATATGATTTTATTGATGTCTGTTTTTCCTGGTTTCGGAGGTCAAGAATTTATATCTTCTGTTCTTAGTAAGATAAAAGATCTCAGAAAATTAATAGATGATTCTGGTTTTGATATTAGATTAGAAGTAGACGGAGGAATAAAACTAAGCAATATAGAGGAGATATCTAAAGCTGGAGCTGATACTTTTGTTGCTGGATCTGCAATATTTGGTCATTCCAGTTATAAGGAAATTATTTCTAAAATGCGAAAACTTATCTCTTAAATAAGATCTCTATATGACGTCTACAAAGATACCCATCTCAATTGAAATTTTAGCTGATATGGAGACGCCTCTGAGTGTTTACAAGAAACTAGCTAATAAACCTTTTTCATATTTATTTGAATCGGTAGAAGGCGGAGATAAATGGGCAAGATATTCTTTAATAGGTTTGCCAGCAAAAAGAATTATTAAGATTGAGGGTAATAAAGTTCTTATTATAGAGAATGGTAAAATTATAGAAGAAGTTATATCTCCAGATCCTTTAAAATTTTTAGAGGATTTTCAAGATACTTTTCAAATTAAACACATTGAAAGTCTCCCTAAATTTATAGGAGGATTAGTAGGTTACTTTGGTTATGATTGTATTAGGTATATAGAGCCTAGGCTCAAAAATAAAGAACCTCCTGACCCTCTAGGAACTCCCGACGCTCTTTTTATGATCTCTGAGGAGGTAGCGGTTTTTGATAATCTGAATAATACACTTCATCTTATAGTGCTTTCAGATAGCGAATCTAAGCAAGACAAAGAGAAATCCAAGAAAAGACTTTTAGAGCTTTCAGAAAAACTAAAAAAACCTTTAATAGATAAAGAGCTAATCAAAGCTAATAATCCTATTTCCGAAGATGATTTTATCTCTAGTTTTGGAGAAAAAGAATTTAAAGAAACAGTGCTAAAGGTAAAAGAATATATAAAATCTGGTGATGTTATGCAGGTTGTCTGTTCCCAGAGACTTTCAGTGCCTTTTGAAGCTGATCCAACTGAACTATATAGATCTATAAGGCACTTAAATCCTTCTCCTTATCTTTACTGTTTAAATTTAGATGATTTTCATATTGTGGGTTCATCGCCAGAAATCTTAGCTACATTGGAAGAAGGAGAAGTAACTGTAAGGCCGATAGCAGGAACAAGAAGAAGGGGTAAAGATTCTTCTGATGATTTAGCTATGGAAAGGGATTTGGTAAATGATCCTAAAGAAATAGCAGAACATCTAATGCTCATTGATTTAGGAAGAAATGATATAGGCAAAATAGCAAAATCTGGTTCTGTAGAAGTAACAGAAAAATTTGGAGTAGAAAAATATAGTCATGTAATGCATATGGTGTCTAATGTAAAAGCTAGAATTAAAGATGGTCTGAAAGCTATGGATGTTTTCAAAGCAACTTTCCCAGCTGGAACTTTATCAGGAGCGCCTAAGATAAGGGCAATGGAGATAATTGATGAATTTGAGCCAGTAAAGAGAGGAGTTTACGGAGGGGCAGTGGGATACTTTTCTTGGAATGGTAATATGGATATGGCAATAGCAATTAGAACAGCTGTCATAAAAGATGGCATGCTATATATCCAGGCAGGGGGAGGATTTGTTGCTGATTCAGACCCAGAACTAGAATGGAAAGAATCCATGAATAAAGGTAGAGCTATTTTTAAAGCTGTAGAAATGGTTCAAGACAAGTTAAAAGGATAATAATGTTATTGGTAATAGATAACTATGATTCATTTACATATAACTTAGTTCAATATTTTGAAATGTTAGGGCAAGAAGTTCATGTTCATAGAAATGATAAGTTATCTTTAAAAGATATAGAAAAAAAATTACCAGATTATCTAGTGATTTCTCCTGGGCCCTGTACTCCTTCAGAGGCAGGTATTTCAGTTGATGCAATTAATTTCTTCAAAGGAAAAGTACCAATACTTGGTGTTTGCTTGGGTCATCAATGTATTGGTATGGCTTTTGGAGCTCAAATAATAAGAGCTCAAGAATTAATGCATGGAAAGGTTTCTAAAATTTTTCATGATTCGTCAGGAATCTTTAAAGATCTAAAGCAAGGTTTTGAAGCAACTAGATATCACTCCTTAGTTATTGATGAAAGTACTCTGGCAGAGGAACTAACTATTAATGCCAGAACAGAAGATAAAACAATCATGTCAATATCCCATAAAGAATACCCTTTATTTGGTTTACAATTTCATCCAGAGTCATTATTAACCGAATCAGGAATTCAAATTTTGGAAAACTACCTAAGTATTTGAGGATTATGGACATCAAATTAGCCGTCAAGAAACTCTCATATAAAGAAGATTTATCCTTTGATGAAATGTATTCTTTGATGATTAAAATTCTTTCAGGCGAGCTTACTGATGCCCAAATAGGTGCAGTTATGATGGGTTTAAGTGTAAAAGGTGAAACAATTGACGAAATAACCGCTTCAGCAAAAGCTATGAGAGTTTTGTCTCAGTCAGTCGAGTTAGATAATGATCTTTTATTAGACACATGCGGCACAGGTGGAGCTTCATTAGGAATTTTTAATGTATCAACGGCTTCTGCAATTTTAGCAGCAGCCTGCGGGGTATCAGTTGCTAAACATGGAAATAGGACGGCTACGAGAAAGAGTGGAAGTGCAGATTTATTAGAAGAAGCGGGTATTAATATAAACCTATCTCCTAAATCTGTTAAAAAATGTATTAATAAGATAGGTATTGGTTTTATGTTTGCACCTTTGCACCATAGCGCAATGAAATATGCTATCGGTCCTAGGAAAGAACTTGGAATAAAATCTATTTTTAATATTTTAGGGCCATTAACTAATCCTGCACGAGCTTCTTATCAGATCATGGGGGTCTATAAGAAAGATCTTATATTGCCAATTACTCAAGTATTAAAGTCTTTAGGTACAAAAAGAGCAATGATAGTTCACTCAGAAGATGGTCTAGATGAAATAAGTGTGGTTAAAAAGACTTTTGTTTCAGAGTTGCATAACAATCAGATAAAATCTTACAAAATAGATCCTAAAGATTATGGGTTTAATTTTTCTTCGTTGGAAGAATTAAAGGTAGATTCTTCCACTGAAAGTCTTAAAAAAGTAAAGTCAGGCCTAAGTGGAGAAAATGAAATAGCCAGTTCAATCATTGCTTTAAATGCAGGCGCTGGAATTTATTTGGTTGGCTTGGCAGGATCCCTAAAGGAAGGTATTGAAATTGCTCAAGATGCTATCTTAAATAAAAAAGGATTAGTAAAACTAGATGAATGGATTCAATTAAGTAAAAAACTTGAAAATTAAAATTGAAAGAATCTTATTTAAATAGAATTTTAGAAAAAACTGCTGAAGAAATATTAGAGCAGAAATTATCCTCGTCCCTAGCAGACATGAAATCAGTAATTAAAGATCTTCCTCCTTCACTTCCATTTATTGATACTCTTTTACAAAAGATGGTAAGAGGAGAAAGTGCCATCATAGCTGAGATGAAAAAAGCATCGCCTAGCAAGGGAGTTATTAGAAAGAACTTTCAACCAAGAGTAATAGCTAAAAGTTATGAAAATGGAGGAGCAGATTGCTTAAGTATTTTGACTAATGAACCTTTTTTTTATGGACACTTGAGCCATATAGGTGAAGTACGTTCGGTAGTCAATTTACCAATTTTAAGAAAAGATTTTATTATAGATGAATTTCAAATTTATCAGAGCAGGCAAGCCTTAGCTGACTGCATCCTATTAATAGTTGCCGCTTTAAGTTTGACTCAATTAGAAGATTACTATGCTATAGCAGGGGAACTTGATCTTGATGTTCTCTTAGAAGTACATGACGAAATAGAACTTGAATTAGCCTTAAATTTAGAACCTAAATTAATTGGAGTAAATAATAGAGATTTAAGGACTTTTGAAGTCAATTTAAGCACTAGTATTGAATTGAATAAGAAATTACAGCCCAACACTTTCTTAATTTCAGAAAGTGGTATCAATTCAGCTAAAGATATAGCTTTATTAAAAGACAATAAAATCTTTGGCTATTTAATAGGGGAAGCTTTTATGAGAGAAGATGATCCAGGTTCAAAAATAAAAGAGATATTGATGTAAGTTAAAAAGAAAAAGCCGACTTTTGCCGGCTTTCTTGAGAAATTTAAAATTAGCTTCTTTCCTTCGCTTGATTAACTCTAAGGTCTCTTCCTTGGTAATCTTTACCATCTAGTGCATCTATGGCTGCTTGCCCAGCGGCTGCATCTTCCATTTCTACAAACCCAAAACCTTTAGATCGTCCGGAGTGCCCTTCAGTAATTATTCTTACTGCTTTTACCGATCCATATTGTGAAAAGTGATTCTCTAATTCTTCTTCTGTGGAAGACCACGGAAGATTACCTACATATAAATTCATTTGATAATTGTCCTGTTAATTAAATCCATGCGAAATCGCACCGCTACTATACTTACTTATTGCTATTTAGCAACCTACAATACACATATTTTTTTATTGAAGGAGAATTAAAATTTTTGAATTAGATGCGGTAACTAGTGGTTGTCATAATTTTTGCCATTACAGACATTACCTTTTTTACTGGACTAGGTAATTCTTCTGCTCCTGCCTCATGAGCTTTGGAGGCATGCTCTTCCTCATCTGCTCTCATTTCTTTTATTATTACTTTTGATCTTTCATCTTTGTCTGATATGCCCTCAAGGTGACCTTCAAGATGTTTCACCACTTGTTTTTCAGTTTCTTCAACAAATCCTAGGCTAAATTTATCTCCAATAAGCCCAGTTAATGCTCCTAAAGAAAATGATAGGCCATACCAAATTGGATTAAAAATACTAGGCGATGCATTAAGCTCATCAAGTCTTTCATTGCACCAAGCTAGATGATCTAACTCTTCTTCAGCTGCTTTTTCCATGTTTTTTGACATACCCTTGAGTTTTGCTGTTGATGCCTGGCCCCTATATAAGGCTTGTGCGCAGACTTCTCCAGTATGATTGACTCTCATTAAGGCAGAGGAATGATTTCTATCTTTGGAAGAAAGTAAATCTTTTTTTAACTCTCTCGCTGGATATTTCCTTTTACTGCTTACATGGTTATCAATAGAATATTTAATACCCTTATCTAATTCTAAAATTAATGAATCTATAAATTTAGTCATTTCCCCCTCTCTATTGCTCTATAACCTATGTCAGATCTATAGAAACAATCCTCCCAAGTAATAATTTTTGCAGAAGCATAAGCGCGTTCTTGAGCTTCAAGTGTATTGTCTCCTAAAGCAGTTACACACAATACTCTTCCGCCAGATGATAGCAATTCATCATTTACCAGTTTTGTTCCTGCATGAAATACCTTCATTTTTTTATTTTCAACAGGAATTCCATTGATCACAGAACCCTTCTTGTATGAATTAGGATATCCACCAGATGCCATTACTACTCCCAAGGCAACCCCTGGTTTCCATTTAAGGCTTTGTTGTTTTAAATTTCCTGTAGTAGCTTCATAACAAACTTTAGCTAAATCTGAATCTAACCTCATCATGATTGGTTGAGTTTCAGGATCTCCAAACCTGCAATTAAATTCTAGAACCTTCAAATTGTTCTCTTTATCAATCATAACTCCTGCATATAAGAAACCGCAATAAGTTGTATTGTCTTTATTTAGTCCATAAATTGTAGGCTCAATTATTTGTTCCAGTATTTTTCCATGAATTATATCTGTAACCACAGGAGCAGGAGAATAGGCACCCATTCCACCGGTATTAGGTCCAAGGTCATTATCATCTCTGGCCTTATGGTCTTGAGAGGATGCAAAAGGAATAATCAAATTGCCATCTGTAAGGACTATAAAACTTGCTTCTTCGCCAGTAAGAAATTCCTCTATGACAACTTTTGAACCAGCATTTCCAAAAACATTTGAAACTAGACATTCATTTATCGCATGAATGGCTTCTTGTTCATTTAATGCGACAGTGACACCTTTACCTGCGGCAAGTCCATCAGCTTTTATAACTATAGGACATCCTTTTTCTTTTATATATTTGATTGCATTTTCTGGATCCACAAAACTTTTGTAATCAGCAGTAGGAATATTATGCCTTTGCAGAAATTCTTTCATGTATTCCTTCGAGCCCTCTAATTGTGATGCGGCTCTTGTAGGCCCAAAACAGTTTAGATTCATAGAATTAAATTTATCTGTAATTCCATTTACTAATGGCTCTTCAGGCCCAATAATTGTGAGATTTATATTATTTTTTAAGGCAAATTTAGACAAACTATCAATATCATTAGATTGAATATCTATATTTATTAGAGAGTCTTCCATTGCAGTACCACCATTACCAGGGGCAACAAATACTTCTGTGACAATATTACTTTTAGCAATTTTCCAAGCCAAGGCGTGTTCTCTTCCTCCACTACCGACAATCAATACTTTCATACTTTTAATGGCGGAAGTGTCTTACTCCGGTAAATAGCATTGCCATT
Organism: SAR86 cluster bacterium; assembly: GCA_029268615.1. Classification (NCBI taxonomy): domain Bacteria; kingdom Pseudomonadati; phylum Pseudomonadota; class Gammaproteobacteria; species SAR86 cluster bacterium. Next base: position 128,374 of record JAQWNM010000007.1, read on the forward strand.
CCCGCTTCATCTGCAGCTTCAATTACCTCATTATCTCTCATTGACCCCCCAGGCTGGATAACAGAAGTTATACCAATTTTTGCTGCTGCATCTATACCATCTCTAAAGGGAAAAAAAGCATCAGATGCCATGATGCAATCAGAAGTTTTAAATCCTCTTTCTAAAGCTTTAGAAGCAGCTATCTTTGCGCTATCTATTCGGCTCATCTGACCAGCACCGATACCAATAGTCTGATTATTTTTTGCGTATACAATTGCGTTAGATTTAACAAACTTACAAACTTTCCAAGCAAATAAGCAATCGGCTATTTCAATGTCACTAGGATTTCTTTTAGAAACTATAGTTAAATCATTTTTTGAAATGATTGCATTATCTGTTTCTTGAACTAGTAAACCATCAGTTACACTTAGAAATTTAAAATCTACTGTTGGATCACCAAGGTGTTGAGTTTCTAAAACTCTTACATTTTCTTTAGTTTTAGTTATTAAAAGAGCATCTTCTGAAATACTTGGAGCTATAATCACTTCTACGAATTGGTTATTAATAATTTTATGAGCTGTTTGCGCATTAAGTTCTCTATTTAATGCAATGATTCCTCCAAAAGCTGAAGTAGTGTCTGATTCAAAAGCTTTTTCGTAAGCTTTGGTAATATTTTTGTCTGTAGCTATTCCGCAAGGATTTGCGTGTTTCACTATTACGCATGCTGGTTCATCGAATGATTTAACACACTCGAAAGCTGCATCTGTATCAGCTATATTATTATAAGAAAGTTGTTTACCTTGGAGTTGAGAAGAGTTTGAAACTCCATAATTTTTAGTTTTTATAATGTCTGTATAGAAGGCTGCTTTTTGGTGAGGATTTTCGCCATAGCGTAGATTTTCTTTAATCTGATATCTTGAAAAGATTGTATCTGGAAATTCTTTTTTATCTTGAGAAGATAAATAACCAGAAATAGCAGTATCGTAAGCTGCAGTATGAGTAAATGCTTTGGTTGCTAGACTTTGTCTCCTTTCTAAAGAAAGGGCTCCTTTGGATTTATTCATTTCTTCCAGGATAGAGTCATAGTCTTTTGGATCAACAACTACTCCTACATATTTATTATTTTTTGCGGCAGATCTAAGCATACTAGGACCGCCTATATCTATATTCTCTATAGCTATTTCTAAAGTAGTTTCTGGTTTAGAAATCGTCTCAACGAATGGATATAAGTTTACAATTACAAGATCAATTTCTTTAATTCCGTTTTCTTTCATTACTTCCTCATCAACTTCTCTCCTAGAAAGTATTCCCCCATGAACTTTTGGGTGAAGTGTTTTGACTCTTCCTTCCATCATTTCAGGAAACCCAGTAAAGCTGCTTATCTCAATTGCTTTTATTCCAGCATCTTTGAGAGTTTTTAAAGTGCCACCAGTTGAAATAATTTCTATACCAAAATCTAAAACTAATTTAGAGCAAAGGTCTACTAAACCTGTTTTGTTAGATACACTAACTAAGGCTCTTTTTATCGGGGAAGATGTGTCTGCTGGCATTTAGAGTAGCTTGTACTCTTTTAATTTAGTTCTAAGAGTGCCTCTATTGATGCCTAGGATCTCACTAGCATGACTTTGATTTCCGTTGCATTGTTCCATGACTACCCTAAGTAAAGGTAATTCAACTTCTTTTAGAACCATTGAATATACCCCGCAAGGCTTTTCACCTTCCAATTGATTAAAATATTTTTTTAAACTTTTTTCAACTCCCTTGCTAAGGTCTTTACCCTCTCCGTTGAACTTCTTCTGTGATGATTTGAGCATTGATGTTTATAGAAAAAAATTAAAAAAATAGAACATCAATGATACATACCGTTTTATTTCTTTCAAGGAGATTTTTTAAAAGAAATGGTTTATTTCTTTAATTTACAATGGTAAACAGTTCTTGGCCTTGTTCAATTAATTTTATTTTTTGATTTAGAACTTGAATTTTTGTGACAGAACAATTGTCGGGTCTAAAAACAACTAATTTCTTATGGTTAAAAATTTTATTTAATACAACATTTATCACCATGAAATGACTAAAAATTAATGTCGGTTCTTTTGTATTTTTAATTTCTTCTAGAATATTATTTTTCCAAAGATTTTGAGGTTCTTCTAGGTTTTCAATATCAATATTAAAAATAGTGCCTAGCCAATTACTTCTATCTTTCATTGAAACTCCTGGAGAGGGGATTTCTGAAAATTTAGTATTGATAGTAATTTTTTGTTTTCTTTCTTTTGAAAAAGGTCTTGCTGTTTCTTGGGCTCTTTTAAGTGGGCTAGAAATAATTTTAAATTTTTTATTCTTTAAGTCTTCATTAAGAAATCTTCCTAGCTTTAAAGCTTGCTCTTTTCCTTTAAAACTTAGACCAGGATCTTTATCCTCATCCCAAGATTTTCCGGCCTCGCCATGACGAATTAAATAGATAGGTATTGAATTATTTTTTTTTTCCATTAAGACTATTTGTTATTGTCTAAGATTAACACGTAAGAATTAAATAAAGAAAGGTGCAATTTATGAATTTACAGAGGGTATTTTTAGATACTAAATTATATAAAAATATGGATATAACTTTGGATAGATTAGCCTCTAAGCATTTATCAAGAGTTCTAAGAATGAAACAGGGAGCAAAAATAGAATTATTTGATGGGAAAGGGAATTCTGGCTTTGCAGAAGTTATTAGTTCAGATTTAAAAGAGTTTAAAGTTAAAATAGTGTCTAAGATTCAAGAACAGAAGAATGATGGAATCGAGGTTAATCTTGCTCTTAGTATTATAAAACCTAGCCCTTTCGAATATGCAATTCAAAAGTGTACTGAATTAGGCGTTAGGTCTATTTCGCCTATCTTGACTGAAAGAAGTATTTTTAAATTAGATCCTAAAAAGGTCAGGTCTAAACTAGAAAGATGGAAATTGATAGCGATAGGTGCTTGTGAGCAATGTGGTCAGAACTGGCTTCCTGAAATAAAAAGTATTCACTCCTTAGAGGACTGGATAAGAAGTTTGGATACTAATCAAAGGTTAGCCTTTGTACCAAGAGCCTCAAAAAGGTTATCAGAAATAAAGTTGAAGTCTAATTTAGATATTATAATAGGCCCAGAAGGTGATTTTTCAGATTCTGAGATTAAGCTTTTGAATCTTAATGGGTTTGATACACTTAATTTAGGCTCAAGAATTCTTAGATCTGATACTGCAGCAATAGTAGCATTAAGTTCTCTTAGAACTCTTAAGGGAGAATTTTAATGATTATAAAAATTAAAGGAGAATTATGAAGATAGGGATCGTTATGGACCCTTTGGCGTTAATTAATTTTTCTAAAGATAGTACTTTTGCAATGATGCTTGAAATGCAGATTAGAGGCTATGAGTTCCATTATATAAGTCCAAATTCATTAACTCTTGAACCTGATTCTTCTTTTGCTATAACCAGTAAGGTTCAGGTAGATCTCAAATCAGACATAGAATTTATTCTTTCCGATGAAGAGAAACGTAATTTAAGTTACTTTGATATAATTTTGATGAGACAAGATCCCCCTTTTAATATGGACTATATTTATAGTACTTATGTCCTAGACAAGGCAGAAGAAGATGGAGTGCTGGTAGTAAATAAACCAAGCAGCTTAAGAAATTATAATGAAAAAGTTTTCACTACCTTATTTCCTGAATGCTCAACTCCCTTTTTAGTTTCTAGTAATTATTCTGAACTTAAGTCATTTATTGAAGAATTTGAAGATATTATTATTAAACCTCTTGATGGGATGGGAGGGTCTTCTGTATATAGATTAAAAGTAGATGACCATAACATTAGTGTAATTTTAGAGGATATGACAAATAATTTTTCAAGAAAAATAATGGCTCAAACATATATTCCTGAAATCCTGGATGGCGATAAACGAATTCTTATAATAGACGGTATTGCTATGGATGCTGCCATTGCCAGAGTGCCAGCTGAAGGTGAGCTTAGGGGCAATCTTGCTGCAGGAGGTACAGCAATAGCCAGGCCTCTATCCGATAGAGATAAATGGATTTGTGATCAAGTAGGTCCAGAACTCAAGAAATTAGGTTTAGTATTTGTTGGAGTAGATATAATTGGAGATTATTTAACTGAAATTAATGTAACTAGCCCAACTTGTATTCAAGAATACCAAAAACTTTGTGGAATTGATGTAGCGAGCATCTTTATTGATTGCCTAGAAAAGAATGAGTTTTAACTAGCTTTTATGGTTATTATGGCTTTTGACTTTGGTTTGAAAAATATAGGCATAGCTATTGGTCAGGACATTTCTAGATCTTCTAATACTTTTTATACTTTAAAAGCTAACAATGGATTACCAAAATGGAAATTTTTAGATAGTTTGGTAAAAGAATGGGAACCAAATATTTTTGTTTTAGGTAACCCTCTTAATATGGATGGTACCCCAAGTTTAATGAAGAAAAAGAGTGATTTATTTGGAAGAAGATTAGAAGAAAGATATAAGATTATTCCTGAGTTGGTTGATGAAAGACTTTCTTCAAAAGAGGCTTTGTTAAGACAAAAAGATCTTCATCTAAGAAACTTAACCTCTTCAGGGTCAGATATTCATAGTATCTCTGCGCAGATTATTTTAGAAGATTGGTTTAGAGAAAAGCATTAATATGTCTGGATCAATTCCTCAGGAATTTATAAGAGATTTAATATCTTCTTCTGATATTGTATCGTTGATTGATTCTTATGTACCTCTAAAAAAGAAGGGAAAAGATCATTGGGGTCTTTGTCCATTTTGTAACGATGGGAATAATCCCTCTTTTAGTGTTAGTGCTCAAAAACAATTTTACTATTGCTTCAAATGCAGCGAAACAGGAAACATAGTTAGCTTCCTTCAAAGTCATCTTGGAATGAATTTTGTAGAAACTATAGAATCCTTGGCAGCATCAGCTGGCCAACAAGTTCCTTATTCAGATAAAAAAGAAGGACATGGGGACAATAAATTAGTTTATGAAGCCCTAGATGAGGCTTCTAAAATATTTCAAAAAAATCTCTTAGAACACAGTTCAGCCAATGATTCCAGAATTTATTTGAAAGAACAAAGAAAGATATCTCCTGAAACATGTCATTTATTTGAGGTAGGATATTCTTTGAATTCATGGAATTATTTAACAGATAGTTTAATTAAAAAAGGATTTAGTAAAGAAATTATCATAAGTGCCGGTCTTGCGAAAGAGAATCAAGATAAGAAATTATTTGATATATTCAGAGATCGTATTATTTTTCCTATAAGGGACACTAGAGGAAGGACTGTTGGCTTTGGTGGCAGGGTTATGAACGATAAAGATCAGCCTAAATATCTTAATACAGGAGATACTCCTGTGTTCAAAAAAAGTAATCAACTTTATGGTCTATACGAAACCAATAAGTTCAAGAAAGGTCTAAACAAGATTTTTGTAGTAGAAGGATATATGGATGTTATTTCTATGTTTGAGCAAGATATCAATAATTCAGTTGCAACATTAGGAATTGCTTCTAACAGATTTCATGTACAAAAGATTCTACAATTGGTGGATAAAGTTATATTTTGTTTTGATGGCGATGAAGCTGGAAGGGGAGCAGCATGGAATGCTCTAAAGAACTGTTTACCAGTTGTAAAAGACGAGGCTGAAATGAGATTCCTTTTTTTACCTGAAGGCGAGGATCCGGCAAGCTTATTAGAAAATGAAGATAAGGAAGATTTTTTAAAAAGAGAATTTGATTCTTTAGTCTTATCTGATTATTTCATTAAAAGATTAACAGAAGTCGTTGGAACAATTTCCACTCTAGAAAAAAAAGCTTCATTAGCATCTAAAGCAATGGTTTTGTTACATTCAATGCCTAATGGAGCATTAAAAAATCTCTTAGAACTTGAAGTTTCTAAAATAACCGGGCTAGGTGAAGAGGATATTAAGAAATTAAGCAAGCCTTTAAAAGGAACTTACCAAAGTAGCAATATCCAAAAAGGAGATCCTAGTACCATTGTAAGCAATATTTTTGAAGAAGCCTCTTTTTCTGCTAAGGCTTTAAAGGTTCTTCTTCAACATCCTAAGTTAGTTATGGAAATTAATATAGATGAAGCTTTAGGCGATAATAAAAAACCAGAAGTTATGTTGTTGACAAAAGTTGCAAACAAATTTAAACAAAATATTGATTGTAGTTTAGCTGAATTGCTACAAGAATTAGATTCAGACGAAAAATATTTTATAGGTAATTTAGCAGCTAATAGTGAAACTATTGGCGACACAAATATGACATTATATCTTCAAGATTGTATCACTAAAATTCTGGCAGAAGATTCTTCCTCAAGAATTAGAGATTTAAAAAAGATGTATATGGAAAGGCAGCTTTCAGACGATGAGACTTTTGAATTGCAACAACATTTGGTTTCAAACCTTGGTGAATTAAAAGAAGATGATAGGTTGCTTCTCAAAAATCTTAGCCAAAAGAAGTAACTCAAAATCTATTGAATAAAAAAAGGGCATCATTGATGTAAAAACTATATAATGCTCATCCTAAAAAAAGTTAAATATGGCACAAAAAACAAAAGACAATCAACAAAAGTCTTCTCAAGATAAGTCTAAAGATGAATCTTCACTTACAAATGAGACAGAAGAGCTTGTAGTAAGCGAAGATGAAATAGAAAGTTCTGGTTTATCAGAATTGGTTGAGAAGGGAAAAGAGCAGGGATTCTTAACTTACGAAGACATTAACGAGATGCTTCCAGAAGATGTTTCTGATCCTGACCAGGTTGAAGAGGCTATTAGGATGTTAGAAGCTTTAGGCGTAGAGATTAATGAATCTTCAAGATCAGATTCAGATGACAGCGTTCCTGAAACTATAGCCGATACTAGAACTACATTGACTTCCGTTGATTCAGAGGTAGGAAGAACAACTGATCCTGTAAGACTCTATATGCGTGAGATGGGTACCGTTGATTTACTTACTAGAGAAGGTGAGATAGCTATTGCTAAAAGAATAGAAGAAGGTGCAAGAGAGCTTCTTTATGCTTGTTGTTTTTATCCTGGTTTAGTAGAAGGTGTGCTTGATGATTACGCTTTATTTCTAAAGGAAGAAAAAAGGATAACTGATGTCATAGTAGGGTTTATGGATGAAGAGAGCGAACCTGTTCCTTCTGCGCAAGAACAAAAGAAGCTTCAAGAAGAATCAGGAAATGATGATGAAGAAGAAGAAAATGTAGGTATAGATCTAGAAGAAGTAGACAGGCGTTTCAAGGCTGTTAAAAGACAGTTTAATAAGTCTGAAAAGGTCATCGAATCTAAAAAGGGCTCGAAACAAGCGACATTAGAGTTAGAGAAACTAGGAGAAATTTTCAAATATCTTAAGCTCTCTCCAAATCTTATAGATAGGATAGCCAATCCTGCTAGAGAGGCCTTACAAATAATTAAGAAAAATGAGAAAACTGTTTATAACTTATTCGTTAGGAAGGCAAAGATGCCAAGAAAGCTTTTTATAGAAGAATATCAAGGTAGCGAAGCAGATACTAAATGGGCTTCAAAAATATTAAATAAGAGAACTGCATGGAGCAAAGTAGCAAGGGGGCATAAAGAAGAAATAGAGAGATCTCAAAGACAACTTCATAGATTAGAAGAATTAGTAGGAATGAAAATATCCGAGATTAGGAATATTAATAGAAAAATGTCTATCGGAGAAGCCAAAGTAAGAAGAGCTAAAAAGGACATGGTTGAAGCTAATTTGCGTTTAGTGATTTCTATAGCTAAGAAATATACAAATAGGGGTTTACAATTCTTAGATTTAATCCAAGAAGGAAATATTGGATTGATGAAAGCTGTGGATAAGTTTGAATATAGAAGGGGGTATAAATTTTCTACTTATGCAACTTGGTGGATAAGACAAGCCATCACTAGATCGATAGCTGATCAAGCAAGAACAATTAGGATACCGGTGCATATGATAGAAACAATTAATAAGTTAAATAGAATATCTAGAGCCATGGTCCAAGAGATGGGTAGGGAGCCTACCCCAGAAGAGTTAGGTGAAAGAATGGAGCTTTCTGAAGACAAAGTGAGAAGAGTTTTAAAGATAGCTAAAGAACCTATCTCCACCGAAACACCTATCGGAGATGAAGATGATACTACCCTTGGAGACTTTATTGAGGATACTTCGATAGAATCACCAGACCATTCAGCTACAAATGAAAACTTAACAGATGCTACTGAAGGCATTCTTGGGAGTTTAACTGCTAGAGAATCAAAAGTATTGCGAATGAGGTTTGGTATTGGAATGAATACTGATCATACTTTAGAGGAAGTTGGAAAGCAGTTTGATGTTACTAGAGAAAGGATTAGACAGATTGAAGCTAAGGCTCTAAGGAAATTAAGACATCCTACAAGATCTTCTCACCTTAAAGGTTTTCTTGGAGATTAAGTAGATTAGAGTGTATATTTTTCATATAGGGCCCATAGCTCAGTTGGTTAGAGCGTCCGACTCATAATCGGCAGGTCCGAGGTTCAAGTCCTCGTGGGCCCACCAAAGTAAATAAGTGCAAAATTTCATTACAATCTTTTTAATGGCCTGTTTTGGTTTGCCTGGTCTTTTTATGGGTAATGCAGCTCTAAGTTTATTTGGAGGTATATTATTTGTATTAACAAGGTCAACACCAGAAAATTTCTTTTCCAAAAAAATTGGTTCAAAACTTCTACAAGTTGCCATAGTAATCCTTGGAGGAACTATAAATCTGAATATAGCTATAGAATACGGACAAGATTACTCTTTAATTATTTCTAGTTTTGTAATTTTTGTTTTTTTACTAGCACTATTTATTGGTAAAATTTTAAGGGTTTCTAGTAGGGAAAGTTATTTACTCGCAGTTGGGTCAGCTATTTGCGGTGCAACAGCTGTAGCAACTATAGCTCCTCTAATAAACGCAAAACCAAAGGAAATTTCAACAGTAATAGGTCTAATTTTTATTTTAAATCTTATAGCAATATTCTCTTTTCCTTATTTTGGAAAAATTATGAACTTATCTCAGGTGGATTTTGGATTTTGGTCTGCTTTAGCCATCCATGATACAAGTTCTGTATTAGGTGCAGCGTCTTTATATGGAGATGAGGCGATGAAAGCAGCTGCTACTATAAAGATCATCAAGACTCTATGGCTTGTACCTCTTGTTCTTATTACCAGTTATATATACAAGGGAGAAAGAAACTTTTTAGGGATTCCTGTTTTTGCGTTATTATTTTTACTAGCAGTATTTATAAATTACATATTTAGTTTTCCTTTATTTCTAGTTGATATTTTGAGCAATATTTCTAGGACACTTCTTCTAATTGGACTATTTTGTATAGGGACTCAATTAGATAAGGAATCTTTATCACACTTAAGTAGTAGTGCAGTCTTCCAAGGTTCTTTATTATGGATTCTCGTAGTTCCAATAGCATTATTAATAGTTTTATTTTATTAATATAATTATTTTTCTATTCTTCTTAAAATATAAAGCTTTCTTGACGGCTTTTATAATTGTAGTCACAATCCATTCTCTAATTTTAAAAAAGATATGAATAAAAGATTAAAAGATAAAATATGTGTAGTTACTGGAGCAACGAGAGGAATAGGTAGAGGTACTGCTATTGCTTTAGCAGAAGAAGGAGCAACTGTTTACGTCACAGGGAGAACTGAAACAGGACCTTTAAGTATAGAGAGCAGTGTAAAATCAATCAATGAAGTTGGTGGCGAAGGTCACGGTGTTGTCGTGGATCACAGCATTGATGCTGAAATTGAAAACCTTTTTAAAAGAATAGGACAAGAGCAAGGAAAGATAGATATCTTGGTAAATAATGTTTTCAAGATTCCTGATGAACCTGTTTGGGCAGGAGGATTTTGGGAACATCCAATTCAAGTTTGGGATGATCAAGTGGGTGTTGGCTTAAGAGCCCACTATGTGGCTAGTTGGCATGCAGCCCCCTTAATTTTTAATTCTGGATCGGGTGGATTGATTATGAATATTTCTTCACCTGGAGGAATTTCATATCACTTTTCTTCCTCTTATGGGACTGGAAAGGCAGGTTTAGATAGATTGACAGCAGACATGGCTGTTGAATTAAAGGAAAAGGAAGTTAATACCATTTCATTATATCCGGGCGCTGTCTCGACAGAGTTCGTACTAGAGAATGCAGCAAAAATGGGCAATCCGGTTGAGAATGCTCAAACACCTTTATTGGTGGGAAGATCAGTTGTTGCTTTGGCGGTTGCCGAAGACCTCTCTGAGAGATCTGGATCAATTCAATGGGTAGAAGATATAAGCAAAGAATTTGATATTAGAGATGAGTATGGCAACCTTGCTGCGCCATATCCTATTAGAGATTAATAAAAATTTTATAAGGCCCAAAAGGATCATGGATTTTGCTATTTTTAAAAATCTAAGCAGAGTAATTCTTTACTGCTCTTTCTTCATTTTGATTCTATTTCTTTATTCTTGCTCTAAAGAACTTAATGATCTACCAGCTGCAGATAGACCTATTCCTTCAGAATCAATTTCTATTGATAGGCAAGATTTCAGAAAATTACCATTAGAAGGAGCTCATAATTTTAGAGACTTAGGAGGCTTTAAGACACTAGACAATAGGTCTATAAAGTGGGGACTTTTATATCGTTCTGACTCACTTCACGCTTTAAGCAATGAAGACATAGATTATCTTCTAAGATTGAAGCTAAGTTCCATTGTAGATTTCAGATCTACTTTCGAAAGAGAAGACCATCCTGATAAACTTATTGGTAATACTAGAATGTATCTTCTGAGTATTGATCCTTTTAAGGATATTTTACCAGAGAATTCTGATCAGTCTTTTGAAGATCTTCAAAAAGAAATGTTTTCTGGAAATCTTGACCTTTCAGATTATTTGGTAGATTTTAATAGAGATCTCGTATCTAATTTTACTCCTGTTTATAAAGATTTTTTCGACACCTTGATAAACAATAAAGGCTTACCTTTGGTTTTTCATTGCACTGCAGGTAAAGACAGAGCTGGCTTTGCAGCAGCTCTTTTATTGTCAGTTTTAGGAGTTCCAAGAGATATAGTGATGGATGATTATCTTGCGACTAATTTTTATACTGAAGATGAAACTAACAAAAAACTATTTAAAATTAATCTTTTCTCCCTTTTTCAGGCGGATACTGAGAATATAAAAAAAGTTTTGGGCGTAGAGGAGCGTTATTTAAGGGCAGCTTTTAATCAAATAGATGAGCAGTGGGGAGGTATGGATAATTACTTTGAAAAAGGGTTAATGCTTTCCAAATTTGAGATAGAGAAAATTAAATCACTATATCTTGAGTAAAAAATATTTTTTTACTAGTCTTTAAATCATGGCTTCAAATAAGACAAGCTTAGAAGAAAATATTAATGAATTTAATAGATGGATGCTATTTGGAGATGAAGAGCTGGATCTTATATTTAATAAATCTTCAGTTAATGAACTAGGTAGAAATATTGCTTTAAAAAGGTTTATATTTTTAATTCCAATTCTTAGTAGAGGATTTATATATTCAATTTATTTATTTCTAAAACAGTTTCCTTCAAATACCCTTAATAAATCTGAAGTACCAAATCATATTTTAGTGGAGTCTGAAGCAAAACATCATCATAAGAATTATTTTAGGTTTTTTCCAAAAGGTCACGGTCAAAACTATTTGTTAATAAAATGTTTTAAGAAAGATGATTTTACTAAGATTACATATATTCCTTTGATAAAAATTTTACAAAATTTTTTTAAAAATCTAATTCAAGTATATAAATTTTTAAGTATTGGCATGTCTAGCGAAGTAAGAATTAAGGTTTTTAGAATAATTTATAGAAATATACCTATTTACTCTTATTTTTGCGCTCTTTTGAGTGAACTCAAATCAATGAATAAAAGTGTAGAAATTTATCATGGAGGTGCAGGCCTAGTTGCTTTGGCTGCAAATATGATCAATATAAGAACATCTCTATATTCTCATGGTTTCATAAATAAAATCCCCAGTATAAATATACCAAGAGATGATAAAATTTATGTATATTCAGATGAAGAAGTTACCTATCTTTCTGCTATCCTTAAAAATTCAGAGATTAAAAAATACCCAAGTTTGGAATTAAAGCAAAAGGAAAAAAAGGTTATTTTATTTCTTAATCCAGATTCAAGGATGTCAGAAAAGGAGCTAGAGCATATCAAAGATTTAGTTCAATTTTTTAATTCAAAAGATTATGAGATCTTTGCTCGTAGACATCCAGCAGAATGGGGTGAGATAGGAAGAAATCTTTGTAGTTTATTAAATATTGGATTTTGTGATGAGGAAATAGAAATAAATCAACTATTAGATATAGAAAAACCTGAATTTACAGTTTCTTTTCTTTCTACTACTATTTGTGAATCTCTGAATGCTGGAATAATTCCAATCTGCATCTCTGATAATACAAAGAATAAATATGATAAGTTAGAAAGTGTTTACCCTTTAGAAAGAAGATCTTATTTTTGGAATTCAGAATCAAGATTAATTAAAGAATTGATAGAGGAAGATAATTACTTAGAATCTTTGCAAACACTGAAATCTAGGTAATATTTGTTGATTTAAAGATTATCAAATTGGCATTCATTATTTATAACTATTAAATTTCTGGAGATGATAATCTGAATTTCCAAAGATGGAATCAATAATTATTAACCTTTTGAAATAATGTCCTATTCTAAGTTCTTCTGTTACTCCCATACCTCCGTGAAGTTGTACTGAATTTTCTCCTATAAAAACTCCAGATTTTCCAATCAAATGTTTTAGAGCATGAACAGTTCTTTGAGCTGAAGTTTCTCCTTCAACGGATTCCATTGTTGCCCGATATAATAATGATTTACATTGTTCATATTCCATAAACATATCGACAAGTTTATGCTGAATGACTTGGAATTCAGATAATGGATGATCAAATTGTTCTCTTTGTTGAGTATACTCCAACGTGTCTTTATAAAGTATTTCCATAATACCAATAGCTTCAGCGCACAAAGCTAAAATAGCGTCATTAGATACCCCTTGTAATATTTTAAATCCTTCATCTATTGGTCCTACCAATCTATCTGGGTTTATATGGACATCTTTAAGATTTATTTCTGAGGCTCTTAATCCATCTACAGTTGGAAAGTTTTCACATGTTATACCCTCTTGATTTGTATCTACTAGAAATAAAGAAATGCCTTTTTTACTCGTATTACTATTGCTCGTTCTAGCCGTAACTATAATCTGGTCAGAACTCTCAGCATTTTGTACCATTGATTTCTGGCCATTTAGAATGAAGCCTTCTTTAGCTATAATGGCAGAAGTCTGGACATTCTCTAAGTCAAATCTACTTTGATTTTCAGCATACGCAAAAGCAATATGTCTGCTTCCGTCTATTAGTCCCGGAATAAATTCTTCTTTTATCTTGGTTGAATCACTTCGTTTTAAAGCTCCACCGCCCATGACAATACTAGCTAGATAAGGTTCAAGAACTAAACCTCTTCCGAATTGTTCCATGATTAAAAGTACATCTATCTGGTTTCCGCCAAAACCTCCATCAGATTCTTCAAAAGGCAATCCTAGCCATCCTAATTCAGCCATAGAATTCCAATTTTCAAAACTATAGCCAAGCTCATTTTTACTCAGCTCTATTCTATTATCCAAATCATATTTTTCTTGTACAAAGCGTTCTACACTTCGTTGAATCATTGTTTGTTCTTCCGTGAAATCAAAGTTCATTTTTCTTTCCTCTTACTTGCAATCCCAAGTACATTTTTAGCAATAACATCGCGCTGAACTTCACTAGCTCCTCCATAAATTGTATAAGCTCTACTTGATAAATATCCAGACATTCCTGCCTTTGCAAAAGGTGTGCCGATGGAGCTATTTCCCCAGGCTGCTGCATAGATTCCACTAGCTTCTACAGTCAATTTTTGGATCCTTTGCTGGATTTCAGTTCCTTTTAATTTAAGAATTGATGATTCTGGCCCTAATTCACCTCCTGATGTTGCACTGGCTAAGCTTCTTAGTTCAGTAAATTCAGCAGCCATCAAATCGATTTCCAGTTCTCCTATCTTTGACTGATAAGAAGGATCATCCATTAAAGTTTCATTACCTCGTGTTACTGATCTTGCATTTTCTTTTAACTTTTCAAGAGCAAATAGTGATTTAGACAAACCAGCTAGCCCCGTTCTTTCATGTTGGAGCAAACCTTTTGCATAGGTCCAACCTTTACCTTCTTCACCTATTCTATTTTCCACTGGAACTTTGACATCAGTTAGATGCACAGTATTTACAGTATGTGAACCTCCAAGTGTAATAATTGGTTTTACCTCAATACCTTCTTGTTTCATAGGAAAGAGAAGGAAGGTAATACCTTGTTGTTTTGTTCCTTGATCGTTTGTTCTAGTTAAGCAAAAAATCCAATCTGCAATATGAGCAAGAGATGTCCATATCTTTGAGCCATTAACCAGATAATATTTACCATCTTTAGAAATTTCTGCCTTTGTTTTTAAATTAGCTAAATCAGATCCAGCCCCTGGTTCTGAATAACCCTGACACCAATTTACTTTTCTAGCCCTTATATCTGGTAAGAATTTTTCTTGCTGTACCTTATTTCCATAAGTCATTAATATTGGAGCTAACATCCCGATTCCCATAGGGATATCAAAAGGTATATCTATTTTTGCAGTTTCTTGTTCCCATATGTAATGTTGCGTTGGACTCCATCCTGGACCACCAAACTCTGAAGGCCATTTAGGTACATCCCAGCCACCTTTTTCCTTTGCTTTTTCAAACCACTCAAAACGCCATTTGAAATAGTCCGAATCTTTTTTTCTTTTATTGAGCTCAAGAAAATCATTAACTTCTTTTTTAAATGAGAGATCTTCTTTACTAAGTTCTATATCCATAATTTTTCAAAAATTTATTGATTCAAGACTTTGCATACTAGTTTGTTTTCAGAATTTTTACAAAGGGAAGATTTATTAAAAAGTAGTAATCATCATTACATTAGATTACTTCTATAAATCATATAACTTATTTTTATTATGATTATTGGTACAAGGCTTCTTTTATCATTCTTGTTGATGGTTAAGAAGGTGATTATCCGTTATTATGAGCTTGTTTCGAGATACTTATATTTTGTACTTACGATAGTAATTTTGCATCAAAGAACATTAATTATTTTAATAAAAAATCACTAAAAATTTTCTAATTATTCTTAAATTATGTCAGTTTTCTTAAATCTTGAATTCATGTTGTTATCCTTAATAATTTTATTATTAAGTCTAGTTCAGTCTATTTTTGGAGTTGGTCTTCTTTTATTTGGTACTCCTACTTTATTACTTTTAGGCTATTCTTATGATGTTACTTTATGGATTTTATTACCTGCTTCAATGCTTATTTCTTTATCCCAAGTCATAGGCAATAATGATTTGATTGTAACTGAAAAGAAATTATATGTTGCGACTTTACCACCGCTTGTTTTAGGCCTTTTTTTAGTAGTGACTAATGAAAACTTTATAGATATAACTAAAGTTGTAGGAGCAGCTCTAATATTAATAGGCTTATTGAGAATATCCAAGCGTTTAGAGAAAATACTCAAGATATTTTTATCAAAAAATACAATCTTATTTTATTTCTTCCTCGGCGGGATTCATGGAATATCAAATATGGGCGGAGGTCCACTTACTGTGTTAATGTCAAGTCTGCATGCGACCAAAGAATCTATTAGGGCAAACATTGCTCAAATATATTTTTTATTCGCATTTTTTCAACTACTAGTTCTTTCAATAACTCGCTTAGAGTCATTTAACCCTTCATACTTGATGCTCACCTTAGTTGCGATAATAAGCTATTTCTTTCTGGGAAAAAAATTATCACTACTTTTGAGTAATGAAAAATATCAGTATTTCATTACTCTACTTATTCTTTGTTATGGGATATTCTCTTTTCTTTAACCTTTCCAATAAGGTTTTGACTGGCTAAAAGATTGATAAGGATTGAAAAGAAGTCTAAACTTCTGATTTATCAAACCTTGAGAATCTTAAAAAATCTAAAATGCACACAAAGATACTCTGTACATTAGGTCCCGCGTCTTTAAATAAAAAGGTAATTGGCAGATTAGAGGATTTGGGTGTCGAAATATTTCGTTTAAATCTTTCACACACTAAGATAGAAAATCTCCAGGATCAAATCAAATTAATCCAGTCCAATACCAATATACCCTTATGCTTGGATACTGAAGGAGCTCAAATAAGAACAGGAACCTTAAAAAAAGGTGAATTAAGTTTGATAGAAAATAGTATCGTAGAGGTTTCAGAGAAGATAATTAAAGGGGATGAAAAGAAATTTAACTTATACCCAGAGAATATTATTCAAGAGCTTCATGTAGGAGATATTTTAAGCATAGATTTTAATTCAGCCTTACTTCAGGTAGTTAAAAAATCTAAAAATAAATTAGATCTTAAAGTCATAACTGGAGGAATGATTGGAAGTAATAAGGCAGTATCTGTGAACAGAAAAGTAAACCTTAGCTCTTTGACTGCCAAAGATATAAGAGCCATTGATATAGGTCTAAAAAATGATATTAAGCACTTCGCTTTATCATTTGCTAATGAAGGTGAAGATGTCAAAGGCATAAGAAAGAGAATAGGTAAAAAGAGTTTTTTGATATCAAAAATTGAATCTGCAGAAGGGCTTATTAACAAAAAAGAAATTATTAAATTTTCAGATGCTGTCCTAATAGATAGAGGAGATTTATCAAGAGAAGTTTCTATCCATAGAATTCCTCAGGTTCAAAGAGATATTATTAAACTAGCCAATAGTAAGAAAACAGAAGTTTATGTTGCAACTAACCTTCTAGAATCTATGATTCAGAATTCATCTCCTACTAGGGCAGAAGTAAATGATGTCTACAATCTTCTAGAGTCAGGCGCAAATGGCCTAGTTTTAGCAGCAGAAACTGCCATAGGAAATCATCCTATTGCATGTGCAAATATGATTAAGAAATTAATTAATGAATTTAATGCACCTGTTGCGTCATCAAATTTATTATTTGAAGATCCTTCTTTAATCAAGCCACATGGAGGTTCTTTAATTCTAAATATGGCATCCATAGAACAAGTTAAGAGAGATGGGAGTTCAAGGAAGTTGGTTGTAGAAGATTCTGATTTAATTGATGCAGAGCAAATTGCTTTAGGTACTTTTTCTCCTATCGATTCATTTATGAGTAAAGAAGAATTAAATAGTGTTTTAAAAACAAATAAGCTTTTAGATGGAAATGTGTGGACTTTGCCAATTATTCTTCAAATAAAAAGAAATGGTTTGATGCCTGAAATTGGAGAGAGAGTCATTTTAACTTCTAAAAAGGGAGAAAAAATAGCATTTTTAGATGTTCAAAATATTTATAATATTGACTTGGAGAAAGTTGCCTTAAAGTGGTTTGGAACTAATTCTGAAGACCATCCAGGGGTAAAAAGGTTTTTATCTAAAGGAAATATAGTAATTAATGGAAAAGTTACTCTTATTAATAGAAGAAAATCTGTCTATAGAAGCTATGAACTTACACCTCATGAAACAAGATATATTTTCAGCCAAAGAAATTGGTCTAGAGTAGTTGGTTTTCATACTAGAAATCCTGCTCATGGAGTCCATGAACATATTCAATTGAGGGCGTTAAAAGAGTCTGAGGCAGATGGCCTGTTTATTAATCCTGTCATAGGTGAGAAAAAAACTGGAGATTTCTCGACTGAAATTATTCTAGAGAGCTATAAAATATTAATAGCTAATAAAATATATCCAGATAAATCTGTTCTTTTAGGTGGCTTTAATACTTATTCTAGATATTCAGGGCCTAGAGAAGCGATTTTTACTGCGATATGCAGAAAGAACTTAGGTTGCAGTCATTTCATCATAGGAAGAGATCATACTGGCGTTCAGGATTTCTACAAAGAGAATGAAAATAAAGAGTTCTTTAATAAACTCAACAATCTAGAGATTGAACTAATCTTCTTTAATAAGATAGGTTTTAATTCAAAACAAAAAAAGTTTGCTAATTACTCAAATTCAAAGTCATTTAAAGAAATAAGCGGTTCGGATGTAAGGGCCTCTTTTAAGACTAATAAAAAGCTTCCCAATTGGTATATGAGAAAAGAAATTCAAAATATGATTCGTTTAAAAATCAATCAAAAGAAAAAAGTATTTATTCAATAAGACTTTTCTAGATCCCAATAAGATTCATACTTTGCAGAAGCTTCCTTTAACTCTTCAAATATCTCTTTAGAAGCAGAATTCTTTAGTTCTTTGAGTTTTGCTTGCCTAGAACTGAGGGGGATTTCTGAGTGGCAACCTTCTCTTTTCAATACTTCTCCCATATTAGAGTAGGGAGAACTTTCTAGAAATTTAGATAACTGTTCAATTACAGTATTGGGACTAGAAAAGAAATTTTCATAGCCTAATTTCAATATTCTATCTTTTCTATCCGAGTTTATTTTTTCATAACTCTTGTCACTCATCATATAAAGATTACAGACACTTTTTATAGCTCTATCGACTTCAGACATATCTGCATATAGATCTTTCCAGCTTTCTGCGTGCCAAGGTATGGGTCCTTTTTTACTTTGTAAGGTTGGTGCAAATACCAGAGGGTCTAATCCAAACCTTTTACCTAAACCTCTTGAAAACCAAGAGTGGGCAAGATCTATCGGGTGTCTTTCAATATGAATCATTTGGAGATTTGGAAATGTCTCAAAAAAGAACTCTACGAAAGGCATGCATTCATGAATTAGAAAAGATGGAAGCCGGTTGTTGATCTTTAGTTTTTGAATTGCTTCTTCGCCATCATGATCTTTTGACCTGTTTGCATAGTCTTCAAAGTCAGTTGCATGAGTTATTGAGGAGCTATCATCTAACCTTTGGTTGAGGCCTCTACCTATGGACATATTATAGATGGCATAGTCTAAATATATTTGCATCATAGATTTAGCTGCATCTTTTTCTATGAAGCCTAAAGAATTTAATATAGGAAAATGTTCTAAAGATTCTATATATTGAAAATATTCAACCCTCTTGAAATTTGAACAGATTTTTCCCAATAAAAACTTTCCCGCTCTTGATACACCATCTAAAAAAAGGACTTGATCATAGATAGGTTCTCTCGAAGAAATTTTTGTTTTTAATTCTTTCATTTATTATTTTTTAAGCGTTCCATCTTTTTAAGTTTAAAATAATAGTTTTGCTTTTATTTAAGAAAAATGTTCCTAGGTTTAACTAATATTTTATAGTATATGATGTATTAAAATTTAAAATCTTTTTAATCCTTTCTTGAATATTGCAAAAATTAATATTACTAAAGATAGAAATACCAAGATCCATTTAATTTGGTTGAAGCTGCTTCCGAAAATAAGCTGTATATTAGTGATTTGATCAGGTTTTGAATACATCAGAAGAGCTATTTGGATATTTTCTAGAATATCACTTATTCCGGTAAGTACTGGGACGATTATTAGTTTATTATTATTTATTTCTAATACAGAGTATAAACCCAAAAAAAAAGTTACGTATAGGGCAGGAAAAATGATATCCAAGGTTAAAGAGGAAATAATATATACATTTCTTTCTTCACTGCTAAGAACTTCAAAAAGGGTAATAATATCTTGATAGTTAAAACCGAATTTTAGATCAAGCATATTTTCATAAATACTACTTGGAAGCGCTTGGAAAGCTAAAGAACAAAGTAAGAGAAGGGCAATAGATATAATTAGTATTTTAGGTTGCCCAGAAAATATTTTGTACCTTTTAATTTGATTCATGTATTAAAAATGTTTATTTAATTTATATAAGATTTTGATTAGGTAAGAATAAAGTCTGCTAAGTTAGGTTTCTCCATTGTTTTAGTAAATCTAGAATAGGTCCAAGGCCAGCTTGCAGGTATACCGGCTTCATTTAGATACCAACTTGAACAGCCTCCAAGGTACCATACAGTCTTTTTAGCTGCATTCACTCTATCTTTCTCATATGAATGAGTAGCTTTTTTACTAGGTTCAATAAAATTAAATTCCTCTTTTGCAATCCCATTAATTAATTGCAAGATGTAGTTCATTTGATGCTCAGCTATGTCAATTAAAGAAAAATTACCAACAGGACCATTTGGGCCATTCAGCATAAAAAAGTTTGGAAAGTTAGGCATGCAGATTGAAAGATATGCTTCTGGTGAAGGGTTCCAATATTCTGATAAGCTTGTGGAGTGTCTTCCATAAATATTCATTGGCCTCATGAATTGATTAGTTTTGAATCCAGTAGCAAGAACGATCACATCTAGAGAAAAAGAATTTTTGTTAGTTTTTATCCCATTTTTAGTTATTTTTAAAATTTCTTCTGTTACTAAAGAAGTGTCCGGTTTTTGTATAGCAGGATAATATTCAGACGACCAAATTAATCTTTTACAAAGAGCTCTATGATCTGGCATAAGTTTCTCTCTTAAAATACGGTTCATTACATTTAGGTTTAAATTATCTAAACATATTTTTTGTAACTGCTCGGCTTCTTGTGAATTCATATCTAAAATAGCTTGAGAATATAATTCAACTCCAGCTTGGTATTCTTCAAATCCCATTGCTTTTTCTAAAATTAAAGGATCTTTAAAAGATTCTTTTTCTTTTTTTGTAAAAGAGTTATTTATTAATGGCATCATCCATTGTGGTGTCCTTTGAAAATGATAGGTGTGCCAGCAATTACCTGCCAGTGAGCTTAATATCTGAACACCCGTTGAGCCATTACCTATTATTCCTACTCTACTATTTTCTAAATCTATGGAGTGGTTCCAGTTTGAGCTATGGAATATATCACCTTCAAAAGAATCTATGCCATCAATTTTTGGATATTTTGGATGATGCAAGACACCGGTTGCCGCTATGAGAATATCAGCCTCATCTTTAGGCCCATTATTAAATTCTAGAAGCCATTTTTTGTTTACAAAATTAGCTTTTACAGCTTCTTTATTAAATTCTATTTTAGATCTAAGATTATATTCTATAGCGACATTTTCGAAATATTCTTGGATTTCTTTACCAGTAGAATAGTGTGTTGACCAATTAGGGTTTCTTTTAAAGCTGTAAGTGTAATGATGTGAAGGGACATCGCAGATAAGACCCGGATAAGTATTATCTCTCCATGTGCCTCCAAGATTATTCGCTTTCTCATAAATAATAATATTTGAAAATCCATTCTCTATAAGCTTAATCGCCGCAAGTATTCCTGCCATGCCAGCTCCTAAGATAATAATTTTTATCTCTTTAGCCATAAAATCTTAAGACCCAGTTAACTATTTAATATAAATTTTAAGTAAATTTTCTTCTGAGTTAGTTAAACTGACTTCTTGAATATTTACAAGAATATTTGAAAACAATAAAAGAGGAACTCAAACATGAAAGTTTTGGCAATTGGTGGCAGCGGAGGAATGGGCGCAATAACCGGGATACCCGTTAGCTTGCGCGTTAAAGATGCTAATAGAGGGAAAGATAACCAAAAAAGGTGTTTTGGCTCCTGAATCTGGAGTGATTGATCCTCAATTTTTTTCTCAGAATTTTTCTCTTTATTAATGAGTGAATTAGATAATGAGAAAGAGTTAATTGAAGATTTTATTAATATTTCTCGCTCTTGGGAGGAATAATGCTATTTTGTATGTATATTATTGTTAGGAGGCCTTATGAAAGACCCAATTGAAACAGCTGTTCATACTCATCTAGATTGTTGGAATGCCGGAGATAGAGATAAGTGGCTAAGTGCATGGCACCCTGATGTCATCTTTCAAGATCCTGTAGGCGGTAAGGAAAAGAATGGAATAGTTGCCATAGAAAATACTTGGGATAAAGCTTTTCAAGCAGGGCATAGTTGGAATTTAGAACTCGCTTTTATGTCAGTTTGTGGTGATCAAGTAGCCGTACACCTTATCAACCATGGTAACTTGGACGGCAATATTTTTGATCTAGAATCTATTGAAATCTATTGGATTGGTGATTGCGGAAGAATTGTTCGCTGTCATACGTATTTTAATCCATCTGAAGATCAGGTTTTGGATCCGTGGTTTACAACAGGATGGACTGAATAAAAAGAACTAGTGTATTATTAGAAATAGTTTTTTAGGGGAATATTATGAAAGAATCAATTGAAACGGCTGTGCATACCCACATAGATTGTTGGAATGCTAGCGATCGAGAAAAATGGACGCCTGCTTGGCATCCAGATGTAATCATGCAAGATCCTGTTGGGACTGGAAAAGTAAAGCAAGGATTATCCGCAATAGAAGGAATGTGGGAAAATGCTTTTAAACCAGGGCATAGTTGGAATTTAGAATTATTGTTTATGTCAGTGTGTGGTGATCAAGTAGCTGTTCACCTTCTCAATCATGGAAATGTTAACGGCAATAAAATTGAACTAGAATCAATAGAAATTTATTGGATTGGTGATTGCGGCAGAATTGTCCGATGTCATACGTATTTTAATCCATCTGAAGATCAGGCTTTAGATCCTTTCTGGACTTAGAGTCGTAAATATAAATCTATTAGACCTTCTATAGTTTGGTGCCCCCTGAAGGAAGAGATTAGATTATTCTGTTATGAATGTGATGGTCTCGGTAAAATCATAAGTTTTAAAATTTAAAGCTCTATCTCTTAAAGTAAATTCAGTAACTCCCCAAGTACCCGGAGCAGATCCTGCTGGCAGCATCACGGTAGCTGTATATTCATACCAATCTAAATCTATATTATTAGGATAAAGATCCGACCTTCTCGGTGGATAATGATAATATCCTTTTGTCAGACCCTGGGGATCCCTGAAGGTAAAGTAACCTAACTTGTAACCTGAAATGTCATCTTTTATTCTAAAAGTAAATTTTACTTCCGTTTCACCATTAGGTGATGAAGGATTAGTTGATTCTGCAGAAATACTGATGATATTTAAATCTAACTGAGGTGGAGAGGTATCAGGATTAGTCGTTTCCAAATATATTTGCGGTGCCGCTTCATCTGCAGAGCCATTATTTTCCTTACTCACTAAAGAGCCTCTTGATTCTTCTGGAGCAGTTAGATAGGTTCTTGTTTCATTGCCAGCTTGGTCAAGCATTCTAGTATAGTTAAGCCTATATATTCCACTAGGCATATAATTTGGCATCCAATATTCTAAGTAACATTGGTTATTCCTTGCTTCTCCATAAAGTTCTAATGAATAAGTGGAGATTAACTCGTCATTTAATGCACCGTAACATGTAAAATCATCTCTATTATTGCTATTTTCAGAAAAATCCCAAGTCGCTATAATGACGTCAGTAATCTTATCTTCAATTATTTTGGTGTCTAAAGAGAGAGCTGCGCTATTAGCTATATATTCTGGTGGTATCAGATCTTCCCCAGGACTATCTACATACATTCGCCAACCGAAATCATTCGTAGACTCCATCCGTTGATTCCCCACTTGATCTTGAAGAACAATTTGACTTGTTTGCCAGTAGCCATTGGCAGCGTTCGCGGGAAGTGTATAAGATCCACTTAATACAGTTCCTGTAGAGTTACCATTTTTTGGATACATGTATAAATCAAAGTAAGTATCTTCAGTGCTAAAGATTCTCATTCTTGCCCACTGAGCACCTTCTAAAACGCCATCTAGCGCATGTAATTCCAACTCTACTGTGACCAGCTTTTCATCCGTGGGCTGTCCTATTACAGAAACATTTATTCTTCTTATTTTTCCAGGGTACACATAATCTGGATAAAGATTGTAAACTTCAAATGTTAAATCTTCTCTTATTTTTGAGATATAAACATTTCCCTGCATAATCCTATCTCTTATAAATTCATATTTAGAATTGGACCTGGATCTTAATTTATCTGGATTGATAATAAAAAATGAAATAGATTCAGCCATATCTTCATTGGGATTCTTGAGATGTGCATAAGCACTCACAAATTCTGTAGTTTTTGTAGTTGACCAGCCCTCTACTTTGCTTGAGTCTTCATACCATCCACCTAGCTCAATCCAGTCATCCTTTAAAGTCTCATCAAATACTAATCCCCATAAAAAGTGTGCTTTTTCATGAAGAATTAGTCTGTGGACATAATCTAAACTATCACTATTAAATCCTAATTCCATAAATTCTATATAACCAGAATCTACCCAAGCTATAGCTGGAGCTTCTGGCATGTAATCATTTCTCGTTCCATCCAGTCTTCTAACTAAATAATTCAATCCTACTATCTTATGCATGCCTCTTGGCATCTCTTCAAACATACTAATAATTTCTACCAGCTCAGATGGATGAAAAGGCTGAAACCTTTGTTCAACCTCACCAGTAAGTTCTAGATAATCTGGTATTTCTGTCTTAATGCCATACTTCTCAAAAAGAATCTTGGACACAGCCACAGAATCATTTCCATTATTGGTAACAAATCTTATTATTGCATGATGAAGTCTATTGGAAAAATATGTACCTCTTTTGCCTTCTATTAAAGCAATCCTTGGATTTGCATTCTCAAAAGTAATACTGGATATATTGACATTTTTTACTTCTCCATTATCTTCAATAGAAATATCATCAACTAAATTAGAGTCTGTTAAAGTCCACTTACTTAAAGTCCTATTTTCACTATTAAAGTTTTCATTACGTACAAATTGTGGAATTTGTTGCATGGTCTCATACACAGCAAAGGACATGTCTTGTGTCCATATTCTTTCACCTTCATCAGATAAAATAATTCCGTAATCTATATAAAGTCTTTCCGCAAAGGAAGAATCTACAACGGATACAGTTTCGTTTAGAAACTCTACTTCTAAAGGACTGATAGGGGTTGCGGAATACTCTGTACCTGAAGTTGTTTGATCTTCTTCCCAGCAATATCTAAATCCATCTAATCCAGATGTAAATGATGAATCACAAACTAAAGAGTCATCTGTGATATTACCTGTCGAACTTAAGTAAGCTCTTGAAGAGCTAGTAGAATTAAGTGAAGAAGAATCAACTTCTCTGGTATTTTTTCCTGTAATAGTAAAATATTTTGTGGATGAATTGCCTTGTTCATCTGTTGCTGTCAGAAACACGGAATATGTAGACTTGATCTCTGAATCAGATTTTAAAGAAAGAATTTCTCCAGAATTACTCGATAGAATTTCGAATAATTCACTATCCGTACCACCTATCGTGTAGTTAGTTGAACCTTTAGATCCCGTTTCAGAAATGGATGAAGAAAAGGAACCGTCTTTAACTTCAATGGATGACAAACTAATATCAATAATGTTTTCTACTTTAACTAATTCAAAAATATCTGCATCAGGACCTGTAATAGAAATACTTATTTCATCTCCATCATCATCTTCTGTAAATACAGAAAGTAAATCCTTTTGATTCTCAGAAAAATCCATAGAACTACTCAAGGTATTCAATATAACTGGAGCGCGATTTAATTTTATCTCAGAAGCTTGAATTGAAGAATTAGAGGAGTCTTCTGAAGCACTAGAACCAGATGCAGAAGTATTTGCAGAACCTGAACTTGCCAAATTAGAAGTATTCGAAGAATCTGAACTTGCCAAGCTAGAAGAATTATTTGTACT